>DAWB01000234.1:0-5292 GCA_002505805.1 Methanosaeta sp. UBA80
GGACCTCTCCCAGTGCGACAGCGTCCAGAGGGCGAGGGACGTTCTGGAGAGGATGAGGGAGCTGGCTGGGGAGGATCAGAAAAAATAATTCAGAGGCAAATCTGGTTTGAGCAAATCTCTGAGCTGTTTCTGCCTCCTCATCCTCACCACATCTTGTACCCAAAGAACCTAACCGCATATATCAGCCCGATCAGGATCACCGCCAGGCCGAAGATCTTGGTGACATATTTTCCCGCCGCGATATACTTCTCTCCGATCTGCCCGCCCACCGCTCTGGAGAATGTGGCTATGGGAATCACAGGCACGCCGTGCCCCACTCCGAAGACAAAGAGCATCATCCCCCCACCCAGGGCAGTCACATTCTGGGATACGAGCCAGATGAGCACGGGAAAGACCAGGGACACGGCGCAGGGTGCCCAGCCCAGGGCGAAGAATACTCCCAGAGCAAAGGCCCCTATGAAGGCCGAATACTGGAAAAGCCCTATGGAGAAGTGGACCAGCCGCTCCATGATGCCCTTCTTTACCGGTGCGGTCTCGCCGGCAAGAGCATCAGCGCTGCCCCGGCTTAAAGATAGGCGGGAGCGCACCGGCTCGATGATCTCCNNCGCAGCCATGCCCAGGGTGAAGGCCACACCGATCATGAAGCCCTCCTTCGAGGCCGAGGCCGACTTCTTGAGGTACTCCTCCTTCCTCCTAGCGGTCATGACATAAGAGAACATGGCCAGAAGCAGAGCTACGGAGCAGGGCGACAGTGAGGTCACAATGCCCAGGACAAACATGCCCAGGTAGTTGATCTTGGTTTGGGACGCCAGCCCCCCGAAATCGAGGGCGTCTCCACGCTCGATCCTCTCCAGATCGCTATACAGGGACTCGGCGCTCTGGATGCCGTCTATCTCTCCCTTGCCCAGTTGATAGACATGATACAGGCCGGCCACAGCTCCCTCTCTGTCTATCAGAATGAGGGTAGGATTGGCAAGGCCCCCTTCCAATGTGGAGTAGTCGATATACTTGCTGGTGATCGGATAGGGGGAATAATCCTCAATCCAGGGCCAGGTTACATTGATCCCCCACCATTCTCCTGCCAGGGTCTGGCCGTCCTTGGAATAAGCATTCTTGCGGATGTTGAGGGTTACGATCTTGATGTCCGGATGCTTCTCCGCCAGCAGGGATAGCTGGCTGGTCTGGGCATTTAGAGCGTGTTCACACTCCCGACAGAGGGGATTCTCGATATTGGTGATATGCAGAAGTACTGCCTGCTCGCGGTAGTCAGAAAGCGAAATATTTTTCCCGTCCAGGTCCAGGGCCTGAAAATCAGGGGCGATTGCTTCCTGGGATAGGCCGGAGGAAGTGCAGAGGAAGAATATAGAGCATAGGACAAGAAAAAGTGTAGTCGACCCCGATATAAGGGATTCCTTTGTTTTTACATACATGAATGCGATCCCTTTATCCGAGGTCAGACTCAAGGACTCCAATCGGCGGAGTTTTCATCGTGCTGGCTGATGGCATCCTCCACATAATTCTTGATCCAGTCCTCGCCTGTGACCTCATCAGTGCTATGCCAGACAGGCACAACCTCTTCACCGTCGGAGGCCAGGGTCAGCACAGCGGTCAGAGGAACATACATGGTTCCGCCATTGGGATCATAGGCCTGCATGGCTTCGTCGGCTCTGGCATCGCCTTCATCAGCACTTATCTCGAAAAATGTTATCTTGCCCTTGAACTGGTCGGCTATTTTTTGCACCGCTTCAGTCTGAGGGACGCAGTAATCGCATTCCTTATGCACGTAGATCAGCACGGGCTTGCCCTTGAGGGCATCCAGTACCCAGGAAGGATGATTGACCTCGCCCCCTGCTCCTGTGGACTGGTCAGGGTATGCCGTCCACCAGTCATCATCTCCCGATCCTACGGAATATTCTGCTCCCGCGGCACAAAAACCAGATGCTAAAAGGATAACCGTGATTAATGAGGCTATTCCAACTGTCTTCTTGATCACGCTCATGATAAATTCTCCTTTAACTGCAGATTTGTCTTGACGCTCTCAGGATAGGGGTATGCGGCCAGAGAGCACAGGTGCTGCCATTGACCTCAAGGCCCGTCGCCCGATCCATCCCGGCTTTCAGCTTCCCTGCAAATGGAGTCGGAACAAGGAAGCTCGAAATTGGGACAAATCGAACGGCCAACTCTAATTTACTTCTGCCATGCTCCATTGACGCGCATACCTATTTTCTTGCGTCTTTAATATCCGTTCCACACTGAATCCAATGCCATCAGTCAAGACTGAAAGCAGCGTATCGATATTGTTGGATATAAGTCTTTCGACAGTAGGATCTATATATCCATACATAAGAGGTATTTTCAGCTTGATCAATCCGATTTAATTATATTTGAGGTATCTTATGAGTTTTTAACTGTTAATTTTGGGTGGATTGTGGCTGGATGTTTTTCTTAATAGTTTTTATATTTAATTATAGACGAATGTCGTATTTGGATTTTGGCCTTTGACGGGAAAATCTTATATATCGAAATAGCTCGATATAGGTCACCAGACAGATTTAGCCAAAAACCCGATCAGCTAAATTCGATGATATCTGCTCTATGGATCTCCAGAAAAAAGGCTAATGACGGAAATGAGCACTATGAAATGTGAAATATGCAGCAAAGAGGGGGAGTCCTTTTTCATTGTAACTCACAAAGAGAGCGGTAGAATAAGGATTTGCGAGAGCTGCCTCAAGCGAGAAGCAAAAAGGCTCCTGCCTCAAAAGAGCTGCAGCTGTTGCTGAAGGGAGCAGATCTATCTATGTCCTGTGTTCCAAAAGATGCTGTTGAGAGGATGGCCAGGCTTATCGGCGATCCGGATAAAGCCGAATGTAAAGTGAATAAATTGCGCTCTCTCTCCATCGGTCTGGATGAGGGTGAACTCGAGTCGGAATCAAAGATCTTCCAGGCCATGGCCGATCCATGTCGCCTCAAGATCCTTTCGCTTCTGAGGGAGGGAGAGCTATGTGCCTGCGAGATTGAGGTTGGTGTGGACCGACCGCAATCCAGCACATCCCATCATCTTTCCATACTCAAGGAAGCCGGGCTTATCAGAGAGCGCAAGGACGGAAGATGGTCCAAGTTCAGGCTGTCGGAAGGTGCGGTGATTGAGATTCTTAATCTGGTAAAACATATGAGAGAAGACAAAATTTAGAAGAGGAAACAACTGATGACGAAATTCAATATTATTGGGATTCTGATCCTATCCTTAATTGCTTTTGCACCTGTGGCAGATGCCGGCTGCAGCTGCAGCGGCGGTACCTGGGACCCTTATGGATTCCTCAATTCTGATTTGGAGACCAACCAGCCGGTTCAGGCAGCACAGGATAGTTCTGCCGACAATTCCGGCGCAAACACACAAAAACCGGTTGAGAGAGCATCGACCTACTCCAATGCTGCAATGCTCAAGCCCATGAAGAGCGTCTCCAGCTCGGATGTGGTGATAGACGTTTCCAATGGCGACGGCTATGCCGCATCGCATATCAAGGACGCCATTCATATTCCCAGCCGGAACTTGCTTAACAGCGAAGGAAGCCTGAAGACAGTTGATGAACTGGCAGATTTGCTGGGCAGTGCCGGTGTCTCCAGAACCGATTCGGTGGTTCTTTACGGCAGCCAGGAGAGCTCAGGTGAGGCTGAATTTGCCTACTTAGTGCTGAGATACCTGGGCCAGAATGAGGTGAANNGACTGCCGGAAGAGGTTGTGGAGAATAATAGGACGGGTGCAGAATATAAGCCGCAGGTCCGGTCTGATGTGATGGCAGAATATGATTATGTTAAGTCCGGCCAGGCCCAGATCATTGATGTGCGGCCTTTTGTGGATTTTGGCAAGGGCCGCATACCTGGATCTATTGCACTTGATCCTACCAATGTGATCAAGGGAGATAAGATCAAGAATGGGGGCGATCTGACCGCCGTATTCTCCAGGCTGGACAAAGAAAAGCCGGTCGTTGTCTATTCCGATGATTACAGTCGGTCTGCTCTGGCCGCATATGCTCTGCAGCTCATGGGCTATCAGGCCAGCATCTACAGCTGGGAGGACTGGAAGGCTCATGAAGCGACAGAAGTGCAGGCAGGTGCAGCTCCCGCCGGAAATGACTCCGTCGGTTCCAATTATGTAAAGCTGGGCCGGACTTAATCAATTTTTAAATTAATCTGGGGGGGAGGATTTGAATGTCTAATGGGGTCAATAAAGGACTGGATTTTTTATCCCGCTACCTTACCCTCTGGATATTTGCCGCTATGTTCCTGGGAATAGCAATCGGCTACTACTCTCCGGGAATAACCCAGTTCATCTTGAGTCTCCAGATCGGCACTACATCAATTCCCATAGCCATCGGTCTGATTCTGATGATGTACCCGCCCCTGGCCAAGGTAAAGTACGAGGAGCTGGGAAAAGTTTTCCAGGATAGAAAGGTCCTCAGCCTCTCTCTTATTCAAAATTGGATCGTAGGCCCCATTCTGATGTTTGCTCTGGCGGTGATCTTTCTGCGAGACCATCCTCACCTCATGTATGGCATAATCCTCATCNNCGAGTACTGCGCCGCCCTGGTGGGCCTCAACTCCGTCTTCCAGGTTCTGTTCTATTCCCTCTATGCCTATGTCTTCATCACTGTGCTGCCCGCTGCTCTGGGTGTGGCCGAGGGAACTTTGGTCAATGTGACAATCTCCCAAATCGCAGAAAGCGTATTCATTTACCTGGGCATACCCTTCCTGGCCGGCATAGTCACCAGGTTTTCCCTGATCAAGGCTAAAGGAAAAAGCTGGTATGAGAGCCAATTCATACCCAAGATCTCGCCCATAACTCTGGTTGCCCTGCTTTTCACCATCGTGGTCATGTTCTCCCTGAAGGGAGACTACATTGTGCAGCTTCCCCTGGATGTGGTGCGGGTGGCCGTGCCTCTGGTTATTTATTTCCTGCTGATGTTCTTCGTCAGCTTCTTCATGGCCTACAAGCTGGGTGTGAACTACGAGAATACAGCTGCTCTTTCCTTTACCGCGGCCAGCAACAACTTTGAACTGGCCATAGCCGTGGCCGTGGGAGTCTTCGGCATAGCCTCCCAGGAGGCATTTGCGGCTGTGATCGGGCCGCTGATAGAAGTGCCTGTGCTCATCGCCCTGGTCAACGTTGCCCTGAAGCTGAGGGATAGATACTATCCTGGAGCGCATGGGAGGATCTTCTGTGAAACCGAAAGCTAGCAAGGTGAGATGATGACTGGATCGCCCGCTGATGTAAAGCTCGTGAGCAATGCCATG
>DAWB01000234.1:5299-5489 GCA_002505805.1 Methanosaeta sp. UBA80
GCTCGACTACCACCTGCAGATGCTAGAGCAAGCGGGGCTGGTGGAGATGAAAGAAGGCCGGATCATCTTGACCGATTTCGGCAAGAACTTCCTGGAGAGCAAGGCGGAAAAGCCTGCCGAGGCAAAAGACCTGGTTGGAGCCAAGCCCCTGCAAGTCGTGGAGCTGCGCCAGCTCCTGCCCTGCATCGCC
>DAWB01000234.1:5588-5727 GCA_002505805.1 Methanosaeta sp. UBA80
CAATGTGACCATGACCATGATCAAAAGCGAGGAGGAGGCTCGGAAGACAATGGATGATCTGAAGAAGACCATCAATGAGGCTATTGCGAAGGGCGTGACGCCCGTTCCCCGGGAAAAGGTCAAAGTGGACCATGCCGAG
>DAWB01000234.1:5736-8485 GCA_002505805.1 Methanosaeta sp. UBA80
ATGCCTTTGCCATCAAGCTGGTGGCACGGGAGACGGCCCTGGAAAAATGCACGCCACTGCTTGAGGCCAGGTATAGCACAAATCTGGAGCACATCAGGACTCTTTTGGAGTACCTTTGAAGTCTGAAGGAGAGGCTCCTTGAAGACACTGACCATCATCCTCACCGACGGGCCTTATATCTCCCAGTATGCAGAGATGGCCTATAAGATCGCATCTGAGGCGTTGAAAATGAAGGTCTTCCAGGTGAATATATTCCTTTATCTGGATGCGGTGCATGTGCCAAAGAGCGGGCAGAGCCCCTCTCTTTTTACAGATACAGGCCGGCTTTTTCAGGAGCTGGCCGAGAGGGGCGCTGTGGTGAGGGCCTGCGCCAGGTGTGCCGCAGCCAGAGGCTATCTGACAGAAACGGATGGCATCTGCTCAGATTATCTTCAGGGAATAAAGATCACCAGCCTCTATGATCTGGCGGAGATGCTGAAAAACAGCGACAGGCTAATTTCCTTTTCGAGATGAGATCCATCTTCTACCTCCTGGACGTCGCTCCCTATGGATGCGAGAAGGTTTACGGCGTGCTCAATATAGCTGCGGTGAGCATAAAGATGGAAGTGACTATTGGGCTATATGCCGATGGGATCTACCTTGCCCTGGCCGGCCAGGATAGCATGGCTCTTGGCCTGCCAAACCTCTCGGATATAATCTATGCCTATCCTGAGATTCAGATCATAGCGCACGAGCCATCCCTGGCGAAGAGAGGACTCATGAATCAGGACTTGATAGAGAGGGTGGAGCTTGTGGATGAGGACATATTCGTGGAACAGATTCTGGCTGCCAGTTGTTTGATATTGCTATGAGGATATCTATGGACAAGAGAGGCATTTTTCTTCTGACCAAGCCGCCCCAAAGTGATAGGGCAAAATTGTGCATCCATTTGATGGAGCGCTTGGGAAAAAATGCCACATTGTACCTGGCTGGAGATGGCGTATTTAATCTGCTCGAATTTGATTTGCTTCAGGCCGTTCAGGCAAAGATTATCATGGCCTGCAAAGAGGATCTGGAGGCTAGAGGCGTGCATGCCGAAGAGGGCGTGATTGTGCCTGAGAACTTCTATGAGCATCTTGTGAAAGACCTGGCATCAGAAGGCAGTCAGATTTATACTTTCTAATTCCAACTCGGCCATTTTCTTATCCCTTCGCCGTCCGTCGCAGATTCATCCTGCCTTTTCTAAGCCGAAAGAATGATTAATCATTAATGATAATGTTAGTTGTGATGAGGCGAAGTTTGTTTTTGGGAGCGCCATCCCTCCTCTACGGGCTCTTCGCCTCTCCCTCCTTAGTATCCGAAAAGGCAATTAATCGTGAATGATAACTGGTTAACTGCGGGTCGAGGGACATGCTCATAGTTCACTCCACTGGCCAATCCTTCGCCTCCTCACACACGTCAGAGCGCGATCAGATGACCGCACGACCTGCATATAGGTGAGTTTGACCGATTCAATTATTGCATTCATAATTTGCATGTTATTCAACTGTTCCTTCCGTAAAAAAATGCTTTATTGCTCTTGATTTCCTACGAAATTACTTAACCTTACACGCAGAATGAGTCCCTCATAGCAGGAGTTCTGGAGCTTCTATTCCGGTCGCAAAAGACGTATTGCTAGATTTGAAGGATATGGAACTGGAGGTGGCAAGGTCGCGAAGGTCGAGGCTGCGCCGCACCATCCACCCAGTGGAGTGCGGCTCGTCCCTCCTCTCCCGTTCGTAATTGTCCGAGAGGATTTTGCAGCGCTGCGATCTAACAGGTGAGTGGCCTTAGTATGCGCTTATTAATGCGATTCAATCAGCCCTGCAATTGCTCTTTCCGCTCTCTGCACCATGTTTTTGGCCATGTAGTCCCATAAACCTTCCACGCATCTATGGAGGTAGCGCGAGTGTGAAGCAGGTGGCAGCTCAGAACCACTGAGTCGGTCTCCCTGAATTGAGATGCAAAAATAAGGGATGGATTTATCGGGGATGCGCATGCCAAACAGAGCTGGGGTTTTTAGAGCATACCCCAGCTTCATTGCATTTACTCTTTCGGATCGAACTTTATGGCTCTGTCATATACGATTTCCGAGTAGGATGGCCCGGTTTTTGTTGCAGGCTCCAGGTAAATCCTCCAGCAAACTGAAATCGGTTGATCTAAACCTATGCCATAGGCTCCTGGACCAGTTGGAACCTCGAAGCAGTATGGTTCACCATCGCAGTTCCTGGCGATCTTATAGACGTAGAGGTACTTTGCATTGGGATTGTCAGGGAGATATTCCTCGGCAGATCCACTGAAGTCTGCATCAGTGATGGCTTTAATGCCGTTCCAAACATCCGCTCCATATATGCCGAAGTTCTGATACGTCGCCTTTCCTGTTGCTACATGGTTGACTCCGTAGATAATGAAGAATTCATTGGGATCATCGCCCAAAGTAATAAATGGATCTCTCAGGAACGGATAGAACTTTGTGATATCAAAGAAAGGAGGCGTCGGCGAAGAGACAGTTTGGTTATGGGCCCACAGATAGCAGCAATCGTTGTTAGGGCCTAGGACATCAATTCCTCTCTGAATACCATCAGTACCTACTGGGACTGTTTGGCTTGTGGGACACTCCGTGGCATTCAAATCAGTGTATTTGTCTAGAATTGCGATCCTAAGTTCTTCGAGATCATCCATAAGGTCAAACTCTGTCGTTCCCGTTCCACGGACCCTTAGCTCTGGATAA
>DAWB01000234.1:8515-9099 GCA_002505805.1 Methanosaeta sp. UBA80
TGGGCGGATTAACATCATGAATGTATCGGATGTATTCTCGACACCCATGTTCAATATGGACGACGGTAGCTCCTGGGTGTTAATTATAGCGCCTGAATATCCCGCGGATAATGCAGCCGCACGAATGCGTTGATCAATGCCCCTATCGGCAGTATTGACTATCACCGTAGTTTGATTGAATGGATTTCCAGGCAGCCCGTTTGGAGTTCCTTCCGTATTGATCACTGCGATGTTTATTGTGTCGGCCAAATTGCCAAAGATCCATCGGGTCTCATTCCCATATGCTCTCGATAGTAGTTGAAGATCGTAACTGAAATATCTACACTCAGGAGGCGTTCTTCCAACGAAGNNGGACCAAGGTTCCAGTAAGGACCCAATTTCATAGTTATTCCTAGAGTCTTTGCAATTTTAGAAGCCATCTCGTCTACCTGATGACCAGGCGCAGGCGGCACAAAATATGTCAAATACTTTGTGGAAGGATTGTTTCCATACGCAGATGGCAACACACCTGTGTCAAGCAATTTGATAAGATCAAAAAAACCTGTGCCACCTTGTTGTACAGTGAATCCATCCTTCTCCAAGGC
>DAWB01000216.1 GCA_002505805.1 Methanosaeta sp. UBA80
TGATAGCATATTAATAATATTATATATGATCCGTAAACAAGTATTGTTATCACAGTCGAGATGGCAACCAGCTTCACTCCCAGCAGCGGGCCGTATACTCCGAGATAATAGGTTCCTGAGAACCTGATAGTGTTCACAGGCAGCTGGATAAGCGACCCGAGGAGCATGGCCATAACAGCCTCTGCCAGCACAATATCACCTTCATGATAGAGGACGGCCAGCATCGAAAGGCCAAGCATTGGATGGGCGACATAGCTCAAAATAGCTGGAATCACACATGATGAGATGCCAATCTCCCTGACCATCAATGCGGAGTAATCAAAGACCCCTAGGGCCTCCAGCTCGAAGATGATGAGAGCTGCGAGCGGCATGGTTATTGCCATTCGCTTCAGCGGCCGGATGGAGTCGTACACTCCCTTATGCACAGCATCCCCCAGGCACGTTTTCACCTCTTCACCTGCACAGGTGTCTCTGAAGTTCTGAGCAGGACTTCTCCGCCCCACTGCGATGACAAATGCCATTTTGGCTACGATTACCGTGGCGTGAATGCCCACGTAGATGCATCCCAACGTCCATCCCAGGATTGAAATTGCGGTGGGAAGATAATAACTGATGAACTCCCTGAAGAAGACGGGGATGGAGAGCGCCATTGACGAGAGTAGGGCCTGACGATCATCAATCAGCTTTCTCTCCAGCAGGTCGACTACAATGGCTCCGCCCACATAGGATGAGCCGAAGCTGGAGATGAAGGNNGAAGGGCAAAGAGACTTCTGCGGGAAGATGTGCAACCTCGGTGAATCTTCTTCCCAGGGGCATTAGCCTCTTCATCAGGCCTGTCTCAAGAAAGATATTGCACAGCACGAGAGTCGGTACAATCCTTGGAAAGACGTAGACCATAAACTCCAGTACTTTGTATAAAATATGCAATTGCGTCTCCATATTGTCACCGAAGCTCAAGGCTCTTCTTCGGGCGCGTGCCGGCCGAAAAAGAAGATGGTTTCAGGATTCGGGATATCCGAAGGTACCCCTCGCCACCTCTCCGGGATAAAACTTCTCAAGCACTTCCTTGTATATCCCTGCAGGATCGATGTCTTCGAAGAGCTGAGGATTGATCCACTTGGCGAAGTAGAGCAATCCCACTACCATCCTGGGGCCAGTGGTGACCTCTTTGGAGATCACATAGACTTTTCCCGACTCGACCGCCTTGACATCGCTCAAGCCGGAGCGGTTCAACACCTCGTCCCTCACCTTGCTGAGCGCCTCGGCGGTGGGAAGCTCAGATCCCTGTTCGNNTAGTGGATTATGATATCAGGATTCTCCTCCACCACCCACTCGGGGCTGACTGTCGGCGAAGAGCCGACTGCTAGATCATCAGCGATATTGATGCCGCCTACTTCGGCTATCCGTTTGGCGAGATAGCCCTTGGCAGAGGTTCTATAGGCAGAGGACTCATAGAATACGCGGGGCTTATCCTCATCTTTCAATCCCGCCACCCTTGATTGGACCAGATCCTGGTAGCCAGTTATGTAATCCGCCAATTCCTTTGCCTTTTTGTCTTGCCCCAATATCTCTCCCAGGAGGATTATGGATGGCATCAGATTCTCCCCTTCACACGGCTTGAGCATCACCAGGGGAATATTGCTGTCCCTTATGCTCTCCTCCTCACCGCCCTTGAAGTACTGCACAGGGGCGATTATCAGATCTGGTTTCTGCTCCAGCAGCAGCTCGACATCCGGTCGTGTGCATCGTCCGACCAGGGCCTTCTCTTTGATCACTGTGGGAAAGATGCTGTACTCATCGCGAGCCACGATTCTATCCCCTTCACCTAGTGCTGAAATTATCTCGTTGACAATATGATTCAGGCAGACTATCCGCTCTGGTGGACAGGGCACTTCTACTGACTTGTTCATGGCATCGACGATGGTTATCGTCTCTTTCTCTGTTATTTCGCCAGACCCGAGGCAGCTCAAAAAAAGGGCGGCTATGAGGACCATTCCCAAAAGTTTCCTATGCATTCTTTAAAACTCCTTAAGCCGATCTTCATATTTCTGGATAGGCCCATGTCCCCTTCGGATTGACTCCGTAGAACTTTTGCAGCATCTCTCTCTCCACCGCTGTGGGATCGATATCTTCGAAAAGCTCAGGATGGGACCATTTTGCAAAATATAGAAGGTATCCAACCAATCGAGGCCCTCTTCTCAGGAATGGATGGTAGACGTAAACAGTTCCATTCTTGACGGCGTTAGTATCCTTAAGACCCGGCCTCGATATAACCTCGTCCCTCTTAAGCTTCAGGGCCTCTTCTGTGTCTGGATCTGAACTGGAGAGTTTGGCAATTATTATGTCTGGATTCTTTTCTAAAACCCATTCTCTGCTTACGACCGGTCTCTCCACTGCCTCATCATGGGCTATGTTTATCCCACCAGCGAAGTTGACATGATCATCCTTTGGGGTTCCGGCAGCATTTGTTTTATCCTCCTTGCATTCATGGTAGACGAGGGGCTTCTCATCCTCAGGGAGGCTCTTGGTTCTCTCCTGGATCAAGTCTGTGTATTTCTGCATAAAACCGATAAGCTCTTCAGACTTCTTCTGGTCGCCCATCATCTCGCCCATCACACGAATGTTGTATATTATCGAATCCAGCTCGCAGTTCATCCCTACGACTACAACGGGCACACCCGCATTCTCGATCTGCTTGATGGTCTCAGGGAGCATGCTGCTGTCGGATATCACCACATCAGGCTGCAGATCCAACGCAAGCTCAACATTTGTGGTCTTGCTGTAGCTTCCGACTACAGGCTTCTCTGCAAGGTCGTATGGGAATGTGGAGTACTCATCCCGACCTACAATTCTATCCATGCCGCCAAAGATACAGATAAGCTCCGATGCCGAGGCGGTAGTGGAAACTATTCTCTCTGGCGGGCAGGGCACCTCTACCGATCTGTTCATACCATCGATGATGGTTATCGTCTCTGCTCTTGCGCTATCGCAGGCTCCCATGCAGAACAATAACAAGAGGGCCAAGAGGATATATCTCACTATCTTCATTTTCATAATATCACTTCCATATGATGATCAATATAATTCAAGTCAAGATCCCATGTAAATGCTCTATATGGGCTCAAGGGGCATGATGTATGGCCTGTCCATATGCCCGTTCTTCACCTCTGATTTGACGCCATAGACCTTCTCGATATTCTCAGGGGTCAGGACGGATACCGGATCTCCCATGGTATAGATTCCTCTGTCTTTGAGCATCACCACAATATCAGAGAACCTCGATGCCAGGTTTAGGTCGTGCATGGCCATGACAGCAGAAATCCTCCTCTGCAAGACAAGTTTTTTGACGATGTTCATCACCTCGAGCTGATGTCTTATGTCGAGGTTGCTGGTGGGCTCGTCTAAAAGGAGGAACTCCGGCTCCTGAACGATAGCTCTGGCCATGGCGATCTTCTGTTTCTCCCCTCCGCTCAGCTCGTCGAAGTATCTCGATGCGAAATCTTCAATCCCTAAAAATTTGAGCGTCTTGGCTACGATCTTCACATCATTGGCGTTGACGCGCCAGCCAATGTGTGGCCTCCTCCCCATGAGCACAACGTCGAATACCGTGTAGGGAAATACCTCATGGGTGCTCTGAGGGACGTAACCCATCATCTTGGAGAAGTCTTTGGAGGTTAGCATTGCAGCCTGCTTGCCATCGAGGAAGACCGTCCCCTTCCGAGGTTTGAGGATTCTGTCTATGCATTTGATCAGGGTGCTCTTTCCTGCACCATTCGGACCGACTAGGCTGACGATCTTTCCCTCGTCAACCTCCATGGTGATATCCTCCAGGGTACTCGTGCTCCCATAGCCGAAGCTGAGCTCCTTGACGCTTAGCNNACCTCCTCTTTCTCCTCACCAGCAGGTAGAGGAAGAAAGGGACTCCGATGAAGGAGGTGACTACGCCGACAGGTATTTCGGTGGGCGAGATCATGGTTCTACCAATAGTATCTGATACGAGGAGGAGAAGAGCACCAGTAAGTCCTGACCAAGGGATAAGGTAGCGATGATCACTGCCGATCATTAGTCTACAGAGATGAGGCGAGACCAGACCGATAAATCCGATTATGCCTGTGAAGGCGATAACGCTCGCAGTAAGGACTGTGGACAGGAATAAGCAGATCATTCTCACCTGGCTGACGTTGATTCCCAGGCTCGACGCCACCTCTTCTCCTGCGCTCATGGCGTTCAGGTCCCAGGAGTAGCGCATTAGCAATATAGTAATGAATAAGACAATAGGGATGAGGATTATCACGCTCTCCGATTTTGTTGCGTAAAGGCCTCCCATCAACCAGAATACAATTTCCCTCAACTGCTCGTTGCCTGATGCATACTGAAGAAGGGATATCACTGCAGAGAAGAGGTAACCCATGGCTACGCCTGCGAGGATCAGCGTCTCGATGGAGGTGCCTCGTATCCTGGCTATCCCATAGACGACTGCCATAGTGAGCAAGCTGAAGAGGAAGGCATTGATCATGATGATATACTGGCCTGTTCCCAATATGCCTACTCCCAAAACAATGGCTATTGCGGCTCCGCAGGCTGCTCCTGATGATAGACCCAGTGTGAAAGGGGAGACAAGCGGGTTCCTCAGGACTCCCTGCATCACTGCACCGGCAACACCGAGGCTCATCCCAGTGATGATGGCCATCAGTATCCTTGGCAGCCTCAGTTGCAGAACGACTACCTGGGCGAAGTGGCTGACCTCCTCGCCTGGTATCAGCTCCGCAAGCAAAGCATGCAAGGACTCGCTAATACCCAGTGATGATGCCCCTATGGTTGTTGCAAGGACCCCAAGAGTCAAGACCATTATAAAAAGGAAGAGGGTTAACAGAGTCTTCTTCCAGGATGCCCTTGTGTAGACCTCCTCGGCATATAATATCTCTTCGTCTTCATTAATAGACATATGTCTCCTCTAGCTCCTGGCCAAAGAACATTTGGAGAAACTCCTCATGTATCGCCTGGGGATCTATATCCTCGAAGAGGGCAGGATGGATCCACTTGGCGAAGTAGAGACATCCTATTGGCTCGCCAATTCCTCTCAAGAGCTTTTTAGAGATGACGTATACCTTCCCATCCCTTACCGCTTTTACATCTTTTAGGCCAGGTCGGGACATGACCTCGTCCCTTGTCGCCCTCATTTCTTCCTCGGTTGGAGATTCTCCTTTTACGCCCACAATTATGATGTCTGGATTCGTCTCTAGCACCCATTCTGAGCTCACTATTGGACGTTCGACAGACTGATTGGCAGCGATATTCGTTCCGCCGGCCAAGCTTATGTGGTGCTGCAATGGAGTCTCTTCATTGACGGTTTTATACTCCTTGCATTCGAAATACACTGTTGGCTTCTCATCTGGTCCCAGATCTTTTGTGCGCTCTTCGATGAGACCAAGATACTTCTCAATGAACTCAACAAATTCGTTTGCCTTCTCCTGTCTATCCAGTATCAATCCCAAGGTCTCTATCTGTGGCAGCAGCGTATCTGGCTCACAGCTGCTGGGAAGGCTGAGCACAGGTATGCTGGCTGCTTGAAGGCGTTCCAGCGCTGCTGTGGGCTTAGTGCCATTCGAGGCACACATGAGCACGAGGTCCGGTTTCAGATCGAGCATCGCTTCGACATTGGGACCTACTGAGCAACTCGCAACGCATGGAAGATCCTTTGCCGAAGGACAATATGCTGGAAGCGGCACACCCCGTCCCACGATCCTNNGATCCTCTTCTCCTCGCCAAGGGCATAAATCAACTCGATAGGAGTTGAGGGTAAAACGACAATCCTCTCTGGACTCGCTGGCACATCAACATATATGCCTGAGGCATCGACAACTTTCACGGTCTCAGCCTCGCCACCAACTGTGAGGGATATAGCGAGGAGAGAGGCGATCATTAGTATTATTAATGACTTTTTTTTATTCATAATTACTCCTACCAAACCGCAGACTGCTTCATTGCTCATAGAGCGACAGTATCCGTTTTCCTGATTCATTTGTCTCTCACAAATAAGATTTAATTGAGTTAACTCAAGTTATGTTGAAAAAAGTTTTGATAAATAAAACTTGCGGTTTAAAAATATATCGATATTGTATCTATAAAAATAAC
>DAWB01000020.1 GCA_002505805.1 Methanosaeta sp. UBA80
CCGGGTGAAGGATGTGGACCCCACCATGAAGGTGGAACTCACATTAAACGACCGAAAGCTGGGGCTGATAAGAGCCGGCAGGGTGGTGGAGATAAGCCATACCCGGGTTCCAAGGCTGATCGGAAAGGGCGGATCCATGATCGGCATGCTGAAAAAAGAGTTGAACTGCAGCATCTTCGTGGGCCAGAACGGAAGGATCTGGATTAACGGAGGCGCAGAGGATACGGATCTGGCCTTGAAGACCATAAGCCTGATTGAGAAGGAGGCCCACACCAGCGGTCTCACGGACCGGGTTGTGGCCTACCTGAAGAAGGAGAAAGGGGCCAGAAGTTGATCGTTATGGATGAGACTGATATATCATTTTTCAAGGACGGACTGCGCCTGGATGGCCGGAGGGCGGATGAGCTCCGACCGGTGAAGATCGAGGTGGGAGTCCTGGCCAGAGCAGACGGCTCATGTTACATCGAGATGGGAGGAAACAAGGTCATAGCCGCGGTGTACGGGCCCAGAGAGGTGCATCCCAGGCACCTGCAGGAGGTCACCCGGGCCATTGTGAGATACAGATACAACATGGCCTCGTTCTCCGTGGAGGAGAGAAAGCGGCCCGGACCGGACAGGAGATCCTATGAGCTGTCCAAGGTAAGCCGGGAGGCTTTAGAGCCGGTCATTCTCACCAGCTTCTTTCCCCGATCGGTCATAGACGTATTTGTGGAGGTGCTCCAGGCGGATGCTGGAACCAGGACCGCCGGGATCAATGCGGCGGCGGTGGCTTTAGCCGATGCCGGAATTCCCATGAAGAGCATGATCTCCTCCTGTGCAGCGGGAAAGGTGGCCGATACCATCGTCCTCGATCCCATGAAGGAGGAGGACAACTTCGGCCAGGCCGATCTGCCCATTGCCATGACTCCCAGCGGAGAGATAACCCTGATGCAGATGGACGGCGGCCTTACCCCGGAGGAGTTTCACCAGGCGGTGGAGCTGGCCATGAAGGGGGCCAGGGACATATACGAGCTGCAGAGGGCGGCTTTGGTCAAGAAGTACAATCAAATGACTGAGCCGGGCCAGGTGGAGGTGCATGCCTGTGACTAGTGTCATCTCCGAGATCAAGAAGGACTTCATCTACAATTTGCTGCTTAAGGGTGAGAGGATCGACGGCCGATCCATCAACCAGTACCGGGAGATATCCATAGAGAGGGATGTGATCCGGAAGGCAGAGGGCAGCGCGCTGGTAAAGCTCGGCTCCAGCCAGGTTCTGGTGGGAGTTAAGATGCAGCCGGGGGAGCCCTTCCAGGATACCCCCAATCGGGGCGTTATCATTACCAATGCCGAGCTGGTGCCATTGGCTTCGCCCTCATTCGAGCCCGGCCCGCCCAGCGAGGTGGGCATAGAGCTGGCCCGTTTGGTGGATCGTGGCGTGCGCGAGTCCAAGGCCATTGACCTGGAGGCCCTGTGCATTGAGCCGGGCAAGAAGGTGTGGATAGTATTCATTGACGTTCACATCCTGGATGACTGCGGAAACATACTGGATGCCGCGTCTTTAGGGGCCATAGCCGCCCTTCTCTCGACCAAGGTGCCCGCCAGCCGCTTCGGCCTGGGGGAGGACTACATCCTTCCCGTGAGGGATATTCCCATAGCCACCACCGCCATAGAGTTCAATGATGTTCTGATGTTCGACCCGGGAGTGGATGAGGAGGCCATTGCCAACAGCAGGCTGACCATCATCACCACGGCGGAGGGCAACATCTGCGGCACCCAGAAGAGCGGCAAGGGAATGCTCCAGCCGGAGCAGNNCATCATTGATATAGCATGTGAGAACGCGAGAGAGATCCGGGAAAAGTTTCTGGAAGCATAAACGGAAGTTATAGAAATGGCTAAGCATACTACCAAAGGAAGGAAGAGCAGATCAGCAGCCAGGTTCGGCTCCAGGTACGGCCGCAAATCGAGAAAGCTCGTAGCTGATCTGGAAGAGAAGAGCCGGGCGTCTTATGATTGCCCTCAGTGTGGAAGGAACAGGGTAACCAGAACCAGCACCGCTATATGGAGCTGCAGCAAATGCGGCTATACATTTGCCGGCGGCTCGTTCATGCCCGAGACCTCCCTGGGCCGCTCAGTGCTGCGGTCTTTAAGGAAGACTCTTGAGGCGGCCTAAGAGATGGCTTATAAGTGCACCAGATGCAAGAAGACTGTGGAGATTGATTACGAGTACAGCNNACCACGGTCAAGAAGATGAAAGCCATCTGATGTTCATAACCACATCGAGAGACCCATCAGCCAAGGCCAGGCGCTTTGCCCGGACTCTGGCCTCCTTTCTCTCTATCGATTACATCAATAGAGGAAAGCAGAGGCCGGACCGGGAGGATGCCATGCTGGTGGTGACCGAGGATCATGGCAATCCTGCCGGGCTGGACAAGCGCAGCTTTAAGGGCGAGGAGAAGCTAATCTTTCGGCTCTCCGGCGAGATCCAGGGGCGTCGGCTACAGCCGGCAGCAGCAGAAGTGGCGGTTGTGGGCGAAAAGGAGATCGCCATTCCCATTGCCTGCTTCCTGGAGAAAGAATGGATGCCAGAGGCAGGCAGGGCCCAGGGGCGTCGGATCCTGGTGGAGCCGGGGATAATCGAGTTCCTGGATGGAGATAATGCCTGCATCAGGCTGAAGACATGAAGTGCTGTGCACAGCTGGAATTTGAGAGCAGCCGGGCGGCGGAGATCTATGAATCTCTCAGGCCTGAGCTGGACGATGACCTGCACCGCTCCAGTGTGACCCTGCAGAAGAGAGATGGCCTTATTCAACTGAATATCAGGGGGGATGACACGGTCTCTCTCCGGGCAGCCTTAAATACCTGGATANNTGGCGAATTGCCTCCGCAGATACAGAATCAATTGGCTCAGCTGCAGCAGCTTCAGCAGCAGGCCCAGGCGGTTATGACCCAGAAGGCCCAGATCGAGGGCCTGATCCGGGAGACCGAGGCGGCGCTGAAGGAGCTGGAGAAGAGCCCGGACGACGCGGTTATATACAAGAGCGTGGGGGAGCTTCTCTTCAAGTCGGAGAAGCCCAAGCTGTCAGAGGAGCTGAAGGAGAAGAAGGATATGATGGATATCCGTCTCAAGACCATGGCCAAGCAGGAAGAGAGAATCCAGGGCCGCTTCAATCAGCTTCAAGAGCAGCTTAAGATGTCATTAGGCCAGATGCCGCCCAAGGGCGGCTAANNGTCGCGGGTTCGAATCCCGCCGGGCCCGCCTTATAGTTTTTCATTTTGGGAGGTTTTATGTGCGAGCTTAATGTCTTTCTCTTGAAAGGGGAAGAGCGGGAGAAGGTCATGGATGGAGTGGTCAGGATCACTGTCCAGGATGGCAGCGTGCTTTTAGAGGGCATCTTCGGGGAGTCAAAGAAGGTGGAGGGCAGGCTGACAAAGGTGGATATCATGGCCCAGACGGCTGATCTGGTGGCCGGCTAGAGCCTGGCCAGGGCATCTGCCCCATTTTCCCTGGGAAGGCTTATATAGTTTTCAATTAAAACTTTTAATGTTATGGAGCTTGTAATAATAATCAGCATAGCAGTCAGCTTTCTTGCTTCCTGGCTTACTGTTAGAAAGTGGATGCGCAAGGCTCCAGAGATCGGAATTTTAGGTTTTGATATGAACAAGCCGGGCCTGCCCAAAGTCGCAGAGATGGGTGGAATAGGGGTTGTTTTTGGATTTGGAATAGGCATGCTCATCTATATGGGATTGATGACATTTTACCTGGAACAGCCGGCTTATGTTTCCATTCTGGCCGTCCTCTGCGCTGTGCTCATATCCTGTATCATAGGCATGATGGACGACATGCTGGGATGGAAGAGGGGGCTCCGGCAATGGCAAAAGCCGATCTTTACCTTCTTTGCCGCCCTGCCCATAATGGTGATCAATGCCGGTCAATCTACAATGAATCTGCCTCTCATAGGTTCCGTCGATTTTGGTATTTTATTTTTAAATGAATACC
>DAWB01000171.1:0-2546 GCA_002505805.1 Methanosaeta sp. UBA80
TTGGTGATCTTAGAAGAGGGGTATTTTGATAGTTTCCCAAGAATCGGTGGAACTCATCCTGCCCCCATAGGTATGCAGAGCCTTTTATTACAGGAGTGGAATATCCCTTCTTATGAGCGAGGAGCTGCGAAGAGCCCTGGAGAAGAGGTGCAGAAGGATGGAGATACCCCTTATGGGTGTAGCCGATGCCCGACGCTGGAGGCGGCCGCCCTTCCAGCCCTGGATGCCGGAGGACTTCTATCCCCAAAATATATTCCCCGCCACCCGCTCGGTGATAGTCATAGGCCTGCCGGTAAGCCTTCCCGTGCTGGAGAGCTCTCCTTCCATCTGGTACCGGGAGATGTATAATACGGTCAACGCCCTCCTGGACCAGTACACCTACCGCCTCTCTAATTTCTTAAATGAAAGAGGCTACCCCTCCGTCTTTGTTCCCCGGGATGGCTACATGGGCATCAAAGCATTGCTAAAAAATCCGGTGGCCTTCTTCTCCCATCGCCATGCCGCCTATCTGGCGGGGCTGGGAAATTTCGGGACCAACAATATGCTGCTCACACCGGAGTTCGGTCCGCGGGTGCGCTTCGGCTCCGTCTTCACCGCAGCGGAGCTTCCAGCAAATCCGATTATGACCGAGGAGCTGTGCACCCGCTGCATGCGCTGCGTCAAGATGTGCCCGGCGGAGGCGCTGGACGAAGAAGATTATCCGCAGGGCCTGACAAACAAGAAGAGCTGCTCTGCCCGCAGCGCCGAGCTTAACCAGAAGGGCATCTCCCCCTGCGGCATATGCATTAAGGTCTGCCCGGTGGGAGAGGACAGGAAGCTCTTCGGGAGGGAGGACGGCTCCATCTACAGCCGACGGGATAAGCACCCGGCAGAGCACCGGGCCTGGGAGCATGTCCGGAGATATGGAGGGCTGTGAGACGCTAGGAGATCAAAGCTATTCTTTCTGCTGGCCTGACAATCCGGCGATCCTCTTCCAGGCCACCCGGCAGAGGGAGACAATTGGCTCCCTGGACCAGGAAGATTTAAGGCGCAGACTCTCATCCGTCAGAGGCGCTCTGCCGGCTTCGGCCGCCAGAAGGCTGCTCTTTGCCCTCTCATAGCTCTTCTCCGCCACTCTTGTGCCTCCCGGCAGATCGATCCTCTCCAGGCCGAACTCCCGGGCAAAGCCATCCACCTTCTCCTCGAATCCCTTCTCAAAGGTGAGGCCCGTATCTATTCCGGCCACTCTTTTCAGGCCGGTTCCTTTCAGCATCGCCCTCAGGTCCCGGCCGCTGCCGGAGGAAGCAATCTCCTCTCTCATGGCCCTCCAACTGGAGGCCCACATGGGAGTGAGGAAGACAGCAACATCCTTATGCTCGGAGAGGGTGCGATCGTATTCCTCATTTCCCCCCAGAGCTGTGGCTATGCAGTCATCTATCCTTTGTCCCTTGCCGTCTGCCAAAAAGTAGAGCGGGCAGGAGAGGTCGGCGAGGTCCTCCTGGATGTGGGCAAGAAAGTCACCGCATCGGCCGTAGAATATCAGTATCCCATCAGAGAAAGCCGACATCCGTCTGATTTCATCATAGACCTCATTCCGGAGAAGCTCCAGATCGGAATGAAGGCCGAGCCGGAGCAGGCTCACCACCACCATGAGGCCCTTGGCTGGAGAGGAGCGAATGCCCAGGCGGGAGAGAAGTCCGCCCGGTCTGCTTTGCTTTTCCTGCAGGTGGCTGCCGATGCTCTCCCATGCCAGCAGGATATGGGGACGATTTTGAGACTTCAGCTTTCGGGATAGGCTCTGGTTCTCTTTTCCGTCCAGGAGGAGAAGCTCTTTTACCTCGCTATCGGAAGAGAGCAGGTGGACTATCTCGTCTTCCAGCATCCGGCAGGAGATGATGCTCAGGGTGGGCATGGCTGGTTTGGTCTTGGGNNGGGGTGCAAAAGGTCCAACTGGGCCGCGTCTTTTCAGATATGCAAATTTGCTCGGTGTCCGTAACTTGCTTAAAGATACTAGGGCGTTCCAATTGGGCCACATCCTTTCGGATATGGAAATAAAACTTTTCCCCGAGATTCGCCTGTATATTTCAGCAGTTTACTTGATGCTATTTTCTATAGAATAGTTCTATATATTCATCATTGGTAAGGCCAGCCCTGGCAATCAGCTTCTTGAGCAGGCCAATGCCGAGATCTTTGCCTTTGTGCACAGGTACGGAAAGATGGACATCGCTTCCATCCTTGACCAGGATATAATGGCTCCCTTCTATATGATTGAGCCACCAGCCTGCCTTTTTCAAGGCAGCTACATGTTTGTCGCCGCTGGCTCTAGGAAGCCTTTGCATAATTCTGCTCGGTGAGATCGATGGATATGTCGAGCTTATCATCAAAGGATTGGATCTTCAGCCTCTCTCCGGCAACCTTGAGCCGGGATTTCAGGCAGCCAATGATAGCCTCACTTATGTTATCCACAGTCTCTTCAAGGGTCTCTCCCTCGGAGAGGCAGCCCGGCAGATCGGTGCATTCAGCCACATATCTGCCTTCATCATCTCTTTCAATGGTGATATTAAATT
>DAWB01000171.1:2606-10564 GCA_002505805.1 Methanosaeta sp. UBA80
GGGCCACGTCCTTTCAGACATGGAAATAGCGGCATATTTTAGCCGCTCACTGCTCTTGACAGAGTGTTGATTTCGGCGAACCCTGTCAACTTGACGAGAACTGACAGAGAGATAGCGAGCACCGTGGAGAATAGCTCCTTGACCAGGATTCCGTATTGATAAGATAGAGTCGCGTTCACCGGATCTTTTGGCGGCCTCCGATTCCTGTTTTCAAAGGAGAAGCCGAGACTGCTCTTGAGCATGCTGCACCATCGGCCAAAGCAGATCTCCGCAACCGCTCCCCTCCAGGANNCCCGCCGCTATCTGACTGCGCTCTCCTCCTCCAGCCGCCTCCATCTTTTAACCCCGATCAGCTCATTGAAATCTGACCAGTTTATGCCCAGCTCTCCCACCTGCTTCAGATCGCCCTTCCTCAAGGCCCGAAGGGCTTCCTGCATGGACTTGACCGCAGGATAGATGCAGACCATGGGGATGGAGATGTATTTCACGCCGAACTCCTCAAGCTCGGCGAGTGCGAAGTCGGGAGTCTTGCCCCCGGGAATGAGGTTGAAGGCCAAAGGCACGCTGATGCTTTTAACCAGCCGGGCCACCTCCTCTAAAGATTGGGGGCACTCCACATAGACATAGTCCGCCCCGGCCTGGGCGTAGAGCACCGCCCGCTCCACCGTCCCCTCAAAGCCCTCTATAGCCCTGGCATCGGTCCTGGCTCCGATCACCAGCTCCGAGCCCTCCTCCTCCCTGGCCCGGATGGCCGACCTGATCTTGGCTGCCATCTCCTCCTTGGAGATGATGCCCTTGCCGCTCATGTGCCCGCAGCGTTTGGGCCAGGTCTGATCCTCGATTCTTATGCCCGCCGCATCAATCCAGATGTAATTCTTGGCCGTCCAGTAGACGTTGAGGGCATTGCCATACCCGGTATCGGCATCCACGTCCACAGGTATGGAGACGCAGTTGATGATGTTCCTGGCCCGCTCCAATAGCTCCCCGAAGCTGATCAGCCCCAGGTCCGGCTGGCCTATGGCCGAGGCGGAGATGGCGTAGCCGGATGTTCCCATCAGCCTGAATCCCGCTTTTTCAATCAGCAGCGCAGAAAGGGCATCGTAGCCGCAGGGCCGCAGAAGCAGCCCCGGCTTCTCCAGCAGTTCTCTGAATCTCTTGCATCTGGACTGTCTCATGATATAGCCTCCCCGGTTCTGTAATGTAAAGTCCGGGCTGAAATCATCTCCCCAGAAGTTCAACATTCAGTTATTATTGAGATCCATGCGGAAATAGTTTTCTCGGGAATTCTTATGCAAACCAAAAACTTTATCAGATCAGAGAGAGGGCATTAGCAGTGGTGTAGGAAATGGATGCAATCACAATTGTCGAGTGGCTTCAGTCTCTGTTGATACTGGCTATATTCCTGGCCATCCTGGCCGCGAGCTTTAAGGTCTGGCGCTGGAACTATGTGATCCCGCCCAAATAGATAGATCCGACATCAGGAACCGGGATTTAACCTCTTTTCAGCTTCTTTTGCATTCTTCATCCGTCATTCTGGCGGTGTCGATCAGGAAAAGACAGGAGGAAGAGTGGCGNNGTGGCGGCTGCCGATATGGACGGCCCGGAAAAGGGCACACCTATCAATGGCCTGGCGGCAGAGACTGCTCCACCCATGACCTGAACCTGATCTGGGATAAAAGCATAACCGGGATGCAGGGCATTGATGCTATACTGTCCCGCCGCCACATCCAGGCCGTAGTAGCCGCTCTCATCCGTGCTGGTGGAAAATCTTCCACCGTCGCTGTTGGTCAATGTCACCCTGGCCCCGGACAGACCATTGCCGCTTCGATCCACCACCCTTCCCGTGAGGCTATAAGCGGTGGGATATCCGCCCGGGGATACCAGCACCGTCAGATCATTGCTGGAGAGTCCTGCAACTTGAAATCGATAGAGATGGCTGCCTAAAGAATCGCCATAAGCCCCGCTTATTCTGTACCAGCCCGGCAGGACGGAAGGCTGGCTTAATATAAGCCGGTCGTAGTCGAAAAGCTGCAGGCCGCCTCTGCCGCCGATCCTGGCCCAGAGCACATAGTCTTCCCCCAGCATGACAGTGCCCTCGGTCAAAATCCGATTGCCCATCTGGATATAGAGCTGATTGGACAGGCTTTTATTCTCTTCTATCACCAGCCTCTCTCCAGCCGGATCGACCGGTTCCATCATCAGTCTGACAGGATTGGCACTACCCATCTGATAGCCCTGGGGCAAGGCTGAATCATAAGGGCTGAGGTAATCGGGCACGACCATCACTGCCTGATCCGCGCCATAAGCAGGAGTGCCCATTCCCTGGTAGCCGCTCTCATCATATGCACGGGAGTCGCCCATACCCTGCGAGGAAGCCAATCCCAGCCAGACCAGGCAGAGCGCGAGCAGAATGGATATAGATTCGATCTTCTCCAGGCCGATCTCTCCTCAGCAACAACTTGCCAGCTCTACAGTTAAAGATGATGGCCTTCCAGATATCCCAGGAGAATCCGGTTGTCGTAAGGCGGTAGGCAGCGGATATAGCCCAATTATACTCACATTTATAAATGAAAAGTGCATCCATGCCTTGAAGTGGTTACATAAGTCAAGAAAAAATAAAAATAATTCAAAAGCAACAAAAAATATAAATAAGAATGATATGAGTTAATTGCTTATATCAGAGGTATTGGAGGAGATTCATGCACAATATCAGGGTCGGTGGAGTCTGTCTGCTTCTGCTGCTGCTAGCTGCGGCTCTGCCATTTAATTCAATGGCGCAAGAGCCTCAGACGGAAAGCAGTTCAGCATCGCAGAGCGATAATGCCGGGAACGACGCAGCCTCGATCATAAGCAAGAGCCTGGCGGCCAAGACCAGCCAGGAAGAGGGGCTTTCTGCAGAAAAGCCCGCCAGCTCGAGGAGGGGGCTCAAGCCTTTGGGATCTGCTTCAGAGACGAGTGCATCTCAATCAACAGCATCTAATGCACCCTCAAGCACCCAGGCTTCTGCCGCACCTGATACGGCAGATACGACTGCGGAAAATACAGCGACTGCCGAGGATGCCGCCTCATCCCAGGCCGCCGCCGCAGATGTTCCAGCGGCCACGGCAACCGAAGATACGGTCACCCCTGATGAGATTGAGACCGTGGAAGCTGTCGCTGATGAGCCGGAGTTGGTGCAGGCGGAAACAGAGCCGACAGAGGTGACGGATGTAACTCCCGATGAAATCGATGCCGAGGATAACATAGTTAACGAGCCGGAGATAGCCCGGGCGGAAGCTCAGCCCGCTGATGAACCGGAGGCTGTACAGGCTGAAGATACCTCTTTGGCTGCTGGCACAACTCCTCCCGAAAATGTATCTTTAGGTACAGAGGTTTCAGCCGACTCCAACGCCTCCCAGACTGACGAATCCCTGAATGCCTCTTTAGATGAGTCTGAGAACGCCACAGAAGAGGAAGAAGTGGCGGAAGAAGAAGAGAGCGAAGAGTACAAAGCAGTCAACCGCATCTGGCGGGAGGGAGATCCCGCTGACTACACCTGGGACTGGAAGAGCTTCTCTGGATTCTTCTATGACATGGAAAACGATGTGGGAACAGAGACCCTCAGTGTCAATCTCGATAACGGACGCACCATAGAGGACGGCAATTTAGTTTACAGCACCGAGCCCAAGATCCTGGATTTCGAATTCGGAGAATGGGGCGAATATGAGGTCATAGGCTTCATGGCCGAGAAGTATTTCGCCGGATATCTTGACAGCGAAATCATCGACGATGGCTATAGCTTCCTGGATGAGGGCCAGTTGAGACAGGTGCTGGTGGACAGCGATGACAGCCAGACCCTGGCGGGAGGATCGACGCTTCTCCTGGAAGAAGGATATGAGTTGCAGATCAAGCAGGTGGACATCGATGGAGAGAAGGTCTATTTAGGACTGGTCAAGGACGGCGAGGAGATCGACAGCAAGGTGGTATCTCCCGAGGGCAGCCTGGAGAGCTCCACATATGAATATGAGGTGGAGGTGTCGGGAGAGGATGTGCCTATAATCATGGCCCACATAGAGAGCGTCTTTGCCAGCACCGAATCCGACCTGGTCACTGTGGACGGCCTCTTCCAGCTCTCCGATACCTATGCCTCAGTGGAAGACGGCGATGAGTACGGCAAGATGGAGGTAAAATCCGTAAGCCAGGATGGTGTGGAGATGTCCAATGAGGACTCCATAAACCTCAAAGAGGGAGGCAAGATCAACATCTTCGGAGAGGTAGGATTCATTGTGGCAGATGACGATGTTCTCCGCTTCGCTCCCATAGTGGACCGCGCAGGGCCCCAGGAGGTACGGGGCTCGGTCATAGATCCCTCTGAGCAGGAGGAGTTCACCTGGGATGTCTACAACTTTGAGGGCTTCTATTACGACATCGATGAGGATGTAGGCACCGAGACCCTCACCGCCCGGATAACCGACAAGAAATCGATCGAAGAGGGAGACCTGCTTTACGAAACCCGGCCCCAGGCAGTTGACTTCGAGTTCGACCGCTGGGGCAAGTACGATGTCATCGGCTTCATGGCCGACAAATACTTCGCCGGATACAATAACCGGACCGAGTTCACCGACGACTTCAGCGTCATTGGCGAGAGTGAGCTAAGGAAAGTTTTGGTGGATAACGACGACAGCCAGACCCTGGCCAGCGGATCGGTCCTATCCCTGGAAGAGGGATACGAGCTGCGCATAAAGTCTGTGGATCTGAACGGAAACAAGGTCTATCTGGCTTTAAGCAGGGACGGCGAAGAGGTGGACAGCAAGGTGGTGACGCCTTCCTCCGATCCAGGGGATGGATCCTCCAACTACCTCTACAAGGTGGACATAGGCTCGGAGGAAGAGGTCCCCCTAGTTGCGGTTCATATCGAGAGCGTATTCCGCAGCACCGAGTCAGATCTGGCCACGGTGGACGGTATATTCCAGGTATCCGACAGCCCAGTCTCTATAGAGGAAAACGAGGTCCATGGCAAGATGGAGGTTCAAGAAGCAAGCGAAGACGGTATCACCATGGAAAACGACGGCTCCTTCAGCCTGGCCAGGGACAAAACCATCGAGATCATGGAGAACCTGAAGTTCGTGGTCGCCGACAGTGATAAGCGATTGTTTGCACCTGTGGCCTTCAAGCCGGGAGAAGGTACAGAAATGACCGTCATTGCGCCCGATGCCGTGATAAATAGCCCTGTGTCCATAGGCGTCAGGTCCGACTCCAAGCCTCTGGCTGGAGTTCAGATCCAGTTGAACGGAAGCTCCATCGGCACCACAGATGCTACCGGCTCGGTCAGCTATACCCCCAGCAGCGTGGGCACATACCAGGTGGTGGCCAAGAAGAAGGACTACAATGACGGCAAAGCCAGCCTGATCGTCCGTACCGCCTCCGATGCAGCCAGCGTCACCGCTTATGAAGAAGCCAATGCCACATTGAGCAGTCAACTGACCATCAATGCCCCGGCGGATGTGGTCAAGGGAGAGAACTTCCTGATTGCCGTGGTCCAGGGCATAAACCAGACCCCTGTGGAGGGCGCAGAGGTGTCGATGGACAATGTGAGCATCGGACTGACCGGCAGCCAGGGAACGGTAATCTATGCGGCCAACCTCACCGGCGAGCATACGCTGACCGCAAAGAAGGAGGGCTTCAATTCTGCAACCAAGAGCATCAACATTGCCTCATCCATAAAAGTGGTGGAATTGAAATTGCCAGAGGAGGCCTATGCCGGCAAGGAGATGAAGATATCCGCTGTGGTCAGAAATGAGGGCAGTAACGAGGACACTCTGCCGCTGGATCTGCTGGCCAATGGAACCATAGTAGAGTCCAAGAATGCCACAGTCAAGGGCGGAGAAAACTCCACTGTAGCCTTCACCTACAAGCCGGAGAAAGCGGGATTGACAGAATTCAGGCTATCGGAGCAGAGCCAGAGCATCAACGTGGAGCCGGCCAAGAGCAACAACTGGCTCATTGCCCTGATCTTGGTGCTGATGATAGCCGTGGGAGCGGGAATTTATCTCTACTCCACAGGAGAGCTGGAGGGCCTGAAGCGGCAGATAAATAGGATCGTCAGAGGGCGATAGAAGCCTCGCCCTCCATTCTATTTTTATTTTTAAACAGTTTGGCTTATACCAATCCTTAAATAGCTGCTGATGCTTCCAGAAGCCAATGCGGGCTGCAAATACGATTCTCATTGCACTTATCTTTGTCTTCTCCGCCACCGCCATCAGTGCCATGCCCGACTCGTTCTACAAGGCCATGAGCAATATGAGAACTGAGAATACCATTTGCGTCAAGAACTATGATGCGGGGGCAAGCTTTACAGAGTCCTACCGGGATTTCGAGCACCTGGAAAGGGAGACCGAGATTGAAAGCCGATCCTATAACACCTCTGGGAGCCAGAGTGATTTAACCTCAGGCAATGCCTCCCTGGAGGTCCGGGTGCGGTCCAATGTGCAGGGAAAGGCCCATATCGCCTGGCAGTCGAGAGACATCCTGCCGGACAGGATGGGGCGGCATGCCACCTACAGCCGGGCCAGCGAGGATCTGACTGGCGTCTTCAACATCGAGAAGTTCATCCAGCTCTGGTCCAACAGCACACTTGGCTCCACGCGCACGGACTGGCTGCCCTGCAGCTAGCCTTTTTGCCGTATTCTCTCTTTTTCCCGGACATCTGTGGCCTTCTTTCCGCTTCCACCCTATCCAAGATCAACTCGTCGTCTCTTTCTCTCGAAACAATCAAATCCTATTACATCTTTGACCGTGGGGAAGGAATGATCATATGAAGGTTCTTGTCAGTGATTCATTGGCTGAGGAAGGCGTGAAGAGGCTTCAATCTGGGGCGGAAGTTGATGTCATAACCAATCTATCTCCAGAGGAGCTGATTGAAAAGATAAAGGATTACGATGCCCTGGTCATACGCAGCGGAACCAAGGTCACCGCCGATGTGATCCGGGCCGCAGAGAGGCTCAAGGTCATTGGCAGGGCGGGAGTGGGAATAGATAACGTCGATGTGGAGGCGGCCACCAAAAAGGGAATTATAGTCCTCAATACCCCGGGCGGAAATACCATCTCCGCCGCGGAGCACACCATCGCTATGATGCTTGCCCTGGCCAGAAATATCCCTCAGGCCAACTCTGCTCTGCATAAAGGGGAGTGGAACCGCAAGAAATACACCGGTGTGGAGTTCTTCAACAAGACCCTGGGAGTGGTGGGACTGGGCCGGGTGGGGGCCGAGGTTGCGGCACGCATGAAGTCTTTCGGTATGCAGATTTTGGCATATGATCCCTTTGTAACCGAAGAGAGAGCCCAGCAGATGGGCATCACCCTGGCCGACCTGGAGACGGTATTGCGGGGAGGCGACTTTATCACTGTGCACACGCCTCTGACCAATGAGACCAGGAACCTCATCGACGAGGATGAGTTCAAGATCATGAGGCCTGGTGTCCGGATCGTCAACTGCGCCCGGGGCGGGATCATCAATGAGGCGGCACTGGCACGGGCCGTGGCGGACGGAACGGTAGCAGGAGCGGCTGTGGATGTCTTTACCAAGGAGCCACCCACCGGAAATCCTATTTTGGAGCAGGAGAAGATCATCGTCACCCCTCACCTGGGTGCATCAACAGCCGAGGCCCAGGTCAATGTGGCCCTGGCCGTGGCCGACCAGATCCTGGCCATAGCCAAGGGAGGTCTGCCCACCAATGCCATCAACATGCCTGCCATCTCGCCGGAAACTCTGGCGGTGATGGAGCCCTTCATGAGCCTGGCGGAGAGGATGGGCTCATTGGCCGGGCAGCTGGTAGGATCCGGCTTTGAGAGCCTGGAGCTGACTTACAGCGGAAGCCTGGCGGAGAAGGACACCAGGCCGGTGAGCATCTCCGCTATAATCGGCCTGCTCGGCTGCGTCATGGGAGACGGAAGCGTCAACTTCGTCAATGCCCAGAGGA
>DAWB01000226.1 GCA_002505805.1 Methanosaeta sp. UBA80
ATCCTCGTGTCCTCCACATAAATCCAAAGAGGTCAGCCCCAGGAATCGGGCGCCTGACCCTGCGCTCTTATAGCGGTCGTCCGGACAGAGATCGACTTTTACACCATGAGTGCGAATAATACACCCGGAAATATCCTTCTGCTCGATTCTTCTTCCGTCGCTTTCAAAACTCAGTTTCACCAGTCTTGGTAAATACTTTTCTCTGGCTGATTTGATTGTTCCGCTGACGCCTTTGGTGCGTATGGCGGCTTTTATGCCCCGGATGGATGAGACCGCAGCCAGCGCCGCCCGGGTCTCCACCAGGTGCTGGTGGGAGAAGCGGATCAGGCCTATCTGGCCGTCGAAGGATATCAGCCGGAGCCTATTGGCCGCAGCCCCGCTATCGCCAAAGAGGGAGAGCTGGGAGGAGGCGATCTCGCCCATGAGATCTCTGGCCTGGACCATCCCGGAGTCGTCCTCCGACTCCAGAACGAACACCATATACCTTCTCCTCTGGCGCAGCACGGGAAGCCTGCTCCTCATAGGACCTCCACCCCCGGCCCGGCCCATCTTCTTCTATTCAGCTCCAGCAGCCTTCCCGGCAGGCGCAGGGCCTCCCAGGCCTCATCGGCCTCAAAGCCCGCCACCCCGGCCAGGGCCATCAGCTCCCGGGGGGAGCGCAGTTCTAAGTGGGATGCAGCTCCGGCGGTTATGGCCGGGCGGAGGTGAAATTTTCTGACCAGATCCAGATTATGGCGCAGGGCCTCCATCCACCGGGACCGGGCCTGGCCCCTCAGATGAATCAGGGGCGAGAGGTCAAAGCCTATGGCCACCTGGTTCTGGGCGGCCGATCTGGCGGCGGCTATCCCCAGGGGATGGCGGATGTCGCAGGGATGGAAAAGCAGGTCCACATGGGGATCCTCGCTGGCCATTCGTATGATCTCCTCGGAGGAGCCCTGAACTGCAACAAATGGATATCGGGAGGAGAGAGATCCGATGCGGCTCTTGAGAGCCCTGGCCCCCTGGGCATGCGCCTCCGCGCCAAAAGCCACCTCTATCCCTTTCACTTTAAACGCCGCGCCGGGCATGAAAATCCCATCCGGATCGCTGCTGATGAAAACTATGCCCCCCCAGCCCAGGGATCGGGCGGTCAGAGCCATGCGGCTGGCGGAGGAGGAGCCCTCCGGATAGCATCCGGCCAGCTCGAAATAGCTCATAATAGTTCGCTCAAGATCTTCAATGCCTCCTCGCGCCGGGCGGGGAAGGTCTTGATTAAAATGGTTACATCCAGGGCATCCGCGCTGTCGGTCAGCCGCAGCAGTCCCTGGTAGGCAGCCTGCTTGTCCAGGCGGAGGTGAAAGCGGCCCTCGCCCTCCAGGCGGTCCTCCATCTCCCGGCGCAACTTCTGCAGCTCGGGGGAGGGAAGCTGCTCGCGCAGGATGGACAGGAACGCCGCAGTCTCCTTTTTGCGCAGGGCCGCCTCCAGAATGGCCATCTCATTTCCGAAGTGGCCCAGAGCAGCGGTCTTGCTGATCCGGTCCAGGGGGACGAAGACGGAGAGCGCCTCGCGCACGCGCACCTCGTCCTCGGTTGCCGCCACAAAAGCCCGGAAGGAGACCCTGTCGATCAATTCTCTCCTCCCCCGCCGGCTTTTCAGCTCACTTGCCCTTGCCGTCGTGGGCCCTTATGCCCGGCCTGGTCTTCTCCGTGCCGGAGCCCTTGTGCCTCATGCCCCTGCCCTTGCGCCCGGCGGAGGTCTTGCCGCGCACGGCTCTTCCCCGGTGCACATCATTGCAGACCCAGCAGAGGTCCTTGTCGTTGATAATGGAAGGGGCGCAGGGGTCGACCAGTATGACCTCGTAGAACTTCTGTCTGCCGTCCTCGGCCACCCAGTAGGAGTTGAGGACCTCCATGTTCCGGAAACGCCTTCCTGCCCGCTCCTCGGCGATCCTCTGGATGGACTTGGCCATGGTCATGCTGTTGAGACCCATCTTGCTGGTCTTTCTGTTTCTCTCGTAGCGGGACTTCTTTCTGCCGCCGCGCCTGACCTTAACCCGGGCCACCACTATGCCCTGCTTGGCCTTGTAGCCCAGCGCCCGGGCCCTATCCAGCCGGGTGGGCCTCTCGATCCTCTGAACGGTGCTCTCCTGGCGCCAGGCCTTGAGCCGGCCCTGGCGAAGTGCGCCCACGTAGCCCTCTCGGGGAGAGGACCAGGCATCACCGATATAGCTGTAAAAAGACTTCATCGTCTCACCTTAACCGGTTCGACCGTAGGGTCACATTCCGGTTGCGAGAGATGGGGTGAGGGTGATAGGAGATAAAGGTTTGGGAGGGAATAGGAGATTGCAGCTCGATTGAGTCCGGTGATGGAAACCTCTTTAAGTTCCAATTTCGTTTCTGAACTAACCCTTCCACTTTATGCTGTTGCCCTTCATCTTCAGCATCCCGTTCTTCTCCAGAGACCTTGCTATCTCCTCCGCCACCTCGCTGCCGTCAATGCTCATGCGCCACCTATCGCCGAACTCGATATCACAGAGCTCAGCAAAATCCTCTATGTCCATCTTGCCCTTTTCCGCAACATCCATCAGATGCCTCATGACCAACCCCAATGATCTGATCCGCAGAAACTCATCCCCGAACTCGTCCTTAAACTCGTCATCAATTTCATCAAAAAAGGATGCTGAGAACTCATCTATGGTGATCTCATATTTCTTGACCAATTCCACTTCCATGCGGTTAATGATGAGTGGATCATCCATGTCGAGATAATCAGTGCCGACCGGAATGCTGATCAGGGGATCATCCAGAAGGTCTCCAACCGGCGATCCGAACTCTATCTCGTTGAGATCAATGACTTTTTGGGCAAAATCCACCGCCACTATGCACTCGGCCCAGCTTCTGGCCAGGCTATCTTCAGCCTCCTCGTCCCCCTTCTCCTCGCCCTCATTTATCAATCTGAACTTGGCCAGATTCTCCTTCCAGCCCGGAACTACCTCCTCCAGGAAGAGATCCTCAAATGTCTCTGCATCGGCTCCCTTTTCCAGAGCATTCTTCAGGGCGGACAGATATTCTTCTCGTTTGTGTATCTCGGTCTTCTCCTTAACCAAAGAGAGCTTTCCCTGCAAAGAGGCGGAATAATCGGCCATGGCAAGAACCATGCTCCTGATATCTACCTTGAATCCGGCATCCTTCAGATAACCGGCCACTATCTTGGCGTCTTCCTCGTAGTACTCTCCAACTTTGAACATAATTCAAGGTACCATCTATTGCTTATGAGGTTTGTCGAAGCTGGGGCATGGGGTGCGGCAAAGGCTATATCGATGGCAAGGCCAGTTCAATATGAACGGATCAATCGCTTGAGCCAGAACAGGTGATCCCTTTCGGCTTTAAAAGCCCTTCTCCATTGATGCCCCAATTGGTTCCTCTCCCCCGCCTCCCTCTTGCCCAGCACCTTGGCCACCGCCTCTATGGCCTCCAGATATCGCACTACTGGTCCGACCAGCTGATCAGGTCTTTCGGGGAGAAGGCATCAGAGCTGAGCTAGATCTCTCATTTGCTCTTGCCCTTTCAGAAGATTATATCTGAATGCACCACTAAACATAAACTCGTGTTAAATTGGCAAGATCGCATCACCCTGGATCCTAAAATTCTTGCTGGAAAGCCGGTGATCAAAGGCACCCGTTTAGCCGTGGAATTCGTCATAGATCTTCTGGCCAACGGCTGGACAGAGACTGAAATCCTCAAGAATTACCCGAGATTGAGCCGCGAAGACATACTAGCTTGCCTCGGCTATGCCAGCTCCTTGATGAAATCAAGCTAGAAGTGGCTGCATGCCTGCTTTGTTATCTTGCTGGCCTTTCAATCTTTCCTCTCTCTCAAGGCGGGATGCATGAAGCTCACAGATTGCACTGTCCAGCTCAATGAACTTCTGGACCACCGGGCTTTTCAGGTTCAATTTATACATCTTTGCCCTCCCCACCATTCTTGTCTCGCTCACCAGGCCATTCTTCTCCAGGTGCTCCCAATTGGAAGAGAGGGTTGTCCTGCTGATTCCAGCTCCTTTTGCCATGTCGGTCTTCGAGTAATCATATGCCTTATTGTCCATCAGGAAGTCCAAAATCCTGAGCAACGGGCTCTTGATGCCCAGCGTTCGCAGGAATAGTGTCTCCTCGTGATCTTCTGCAAGAGTCCCTTGGTACATGATCTGCCTCGCTATCTATGGATAATGACATATAGCTAATAAATCTTTTCATCAACGTATAGAATATTGGTCAAACGATACTTTTAAATCTGAAACAGTTCATCGGCTTTAACGAATGGCTAAACGCCTTAAAGATCCGGAAGAGGTCAGAAAGATCAGGGCCACAATTTTCGACAAGCTGGATCGACGTGGCAAATGGGGGCCGATTCATACCAGCAAGGAAAACGCTGTAAAAGGTCTGCCCAGCCATCAACTTGGGGCTGCAAATGAAGTCCTCGAGGCAGCCATAAAAGAAGGATTCTTAATTTTGAAACCTACCAGCTACGGAGACCAGATCTCCCTTAATTTTACAAGAAAAGAGGATATCAGGGCTATAATAAGAGAGCTTTATCTCTGAAAAATATCAATATCACTCCCCCTCCACCCGCCTCTTCCTCTCCCCCGCTTCCTTTGCTGCCTCCCCCTTGCCCAGCACCTTCGCCACTGCCTCTATGGCCTCCAGGTACCTCACCATCTGGTCCAGCCAGTTTATGAGATCGCCTTGGTAGGCGTACATGCCGTAGCGATCGGAGAAGTGGTTGATGATCTCCTCCGGGCTCTTGCCCTCCTCTCGCAGCTCCAGTATCCGCAGGGAAATGCTCTTCTGGACGCAGCCGCAGTAAGGAGATTCCTTATGGGTGCAGCGCAGAAAGTCCCTTGCGAAGTCCAGGCAGTATCTCTGTAGCTTGTTCTCCAGCTCACGCAAATCAGCGCTGGAGAGCAGATCCAGAAATGAGCCGTGCAGCGCCCTCTGGGAGATCTGCATGTGCAGCTTGGTGGAGATCCTCTCTGCAAACTTGAGGTAGAGGTCCTCGAAGCTCTCCAGCTCCACGGCAATCTCCAGGGGCCCCTTTCTCTTTTTCAGAAGCCTGGCTATGCTATCCACCTGCTCCGGCGCCAGAAAGTGGGCCGCCGCCGCCTCGCCCAGCTGAGTGGGTGCGATGCCCTGGACCAGATCAGCCTTCTCCAGGGAAGCCAGGGCGCTGTTCAGGTCATCCAGGCCCACGGTGAGGGCATGCAGCCTCTCCAGATCCGCCCTGCTTTTTGCTGCCACGGCATTGGCCAGGACCTCCTCAAGCTGCTGCTGCTCCTCGAACTGGGGCGAGACATCCTCCATCTGGCCGTTTAAAAGGGCCAGGGCCATCTCATCCTCCGACTCCCCCCGCCCGGAGGAAAAGCGACGGCCCGGCTCAGCCAGGATGTAGACCAGCCCCTTATCGTGGTAGCCGGGCCGGCCTGCCCGGCCCAGCATCTGATTGAACTCATGGACATTGAGCCACTCTATGCCCATAGCCAAGGATTCGAAGACCACCTGGGAGGCGGGAAAGTCCACCCCCGCCGCCAGGGCGGCAGTGGTGACCACGGTATGAATCCTGCCCTCACCGAAGAGCTCCTCGATCCTCTTTCTCTCCGGATACTGCAGTCCGGCATGGTAAGCCGCCGCACCGGGAATGGCGTCGGCCAGAGCATAGCAGTTCTTTCTGGAGTTGGTGAAGACTATGCTCTGGCCTCGATAGCCTGTGGATGAGGTCAGATCCTGGGCCTCCCGGCACAGTTGCCGCAGCAGCTTCCTCTTCTCCGGGCCGGAGGAGAAGATGAGGTGCCTCTCGATAGGCACGGGCCGGACCTCATACTCCACCAAGGTGGCGCCCAGCCTCTTGGCCAGGGCGGCAGGGTTTCCCACTGTGGCGGAGAGGAAGATGAAC
>DAWB01000156.1 GCA_002505805.1 Methanosaeta sp. UBA80
TTTGTGCGCATGTATGAGAAGGGCCTGATCTACCGGGAGGACCATCCGGTAAACTGGTGTCCCCGCTGCGGCACGGCCATAGCCTTCGCCGAGGTGGAATACGACTCCCGTACCACCACCCTCAACTATATGCGCTTTGTCTCCGCGGATGGAGAGATGCAGATAGCCACCTCCCGGCCCGAGCTTCTCCCGGCCTGCGTGGCCGTGGCGGTCCATCCTGATGACCAGCGCTATCAGAAGTTCATAGGCAAGAAGGTCCGGGTTCCTTTGTTTGATTATGAGGTGCCGGTCCTGGCCGATCCGGTTGTGGATACCGCCTTCGGCACGGGAATAGTCATGATCTGCACCTTCGGAGACAAGCAGGATGTGCGATGGTGGATGGAGCATCATCTGCCTCTGCGCCAGGCCATAGACCGGGAGGGACATCTCACTGCCGTAGCCGGACCCTATGCCGGCCTCTCCGTAGGCCAGGCAAAGGAGAGGATCATCCGGGATATGCAAAAGGAGGAGATAATCTTCCGGCAGGAGCCCCTGGAGCAGAATGTAGGGCTGTGCTGGAGGTGCAAGACCGCCATAGAGATACTCTCCGAGAGGCAGTGGTTTGTGCGCATAAATTCCGAGGAGATCAAGAAGACGGCGGAGGAGATAGAATGGGTGCCCCCTCATATGCAGGTCCGGCTCAAAAACTGGGCTGACTCAGTGGAGTGGGACTGGTGCATCTCCCGACAGAGGATCTTTGCCACGCCCATACCGGTCTGGTACTGCCGCTCCTGCGGTGAGGTTTTGGTGGCAAAAGAGGAGTGGCTGCCCCTCGACCCCAATCAGACCCGCCCGCCGATAAGATGCAGATGCGGCAGCGACGATTTCATTCCGGAGAAGGATGTCCTGGACACCTGGATGGACAGCTCCATCTCCGCACTGGCCGTGGCCGGCTGGCCGGATCGGGAAGACCTGAGAATGCCCACCCAGCTGCGCCCCCAGGGGCATGACATCATCCGCACCTGGGCCTTTTACACCATTCTGCGCACCAAATCCCTGGAAGGTGTGAAGCCCTGGGATACCATACTGATAAACGGCATGGCCCTGGGCGAGGACGGCCACAAGATGTCCAAGTCACTGAACAACTTCATCCGGCCGGAGGAGGTCTTTGCTACCAATGGAGCCGATGCCCTGCGGCAGTGGGGGGCCATGGGCGGCAGCCCTGGCAATGATATCATGTTCCAGTGGAAGGAGATAACCGCAGCCAGCCGCTTCCAGCAGAAGCTCTGGTCCATATTCCGCTTCTCTCTGCCCCTCATTGCCGATGTTGAGGCTGATCCGGGACAGGTGGACCGCTGGCTTTTGGGAGAGCTGGACCGTCTGGTGATCAGAGCCACAAAGGCAATGGAGGCCTTCCAGTTCGACGAGACCATGAAGGCCATACGGGGCTTTGCCTGGGAGACTCTGGCGGACAATTACATCGAGCTGGTCAAGGCCCGCCTCTACGGTCCGGACAGTCCGGAGAAAAGAGCCGCCCAGAGCACTCTCTACCGGGCTATTGAGACGGTAGCCCGGCTCATGGCTCCCTTCACACCCTTCATCTCCGAGGAGATCTTCCATACCCTCACCAAAGAAAGCGTCCATGTGCAGAGCTGGCCGGAGCCGGCGGGGATAGAGGTCGACCCCGCCGGCCAGGCCATCAAGGAGATTGCCGCAGCCATCCGACGCTACAAGGCGGAGAAAGGAATGGCCTTGAATGCCCCCCTGCCGGGAATTGTGGTCTACTCAGACCTCGGCCTGGAGACATTCGACCTCTCCGGGGTGGCCAACTCCAGCGTGGAGAGCCGGGCAGGAAAGCCGGATATCGAGATGAAGCCTGTAGCGGTCCGGCCCCAGATAAAGATAATCGGCCCCAGGTTCAAGGATAAGAGTGGCAAAATCATCCGAGCCTTGGCAGCCATGGATCCGGCCCGGGCGGCGGAGCAGAAAGCCTCCGGCTCTATTAAAGTTGATGTGGATGGGGAGAGCATTGACCTGCCGGCTGAGGCGGTGGAGATAGAGATGGAGACCCTTTCCGCCGGGCTGGCGGTGGATGTACTGCGCCTGGATGGCGCCAGCGTGCTGGTCCGCCGATGATCGAGGTCGAGGTCAAGGCCCGGGCTCCGGAAGGAATGGCGGAGAGGATCGCTGCCCTGGGAGGGGAATTGATAGCGGTGGAAAACCACCAGGACCTGTATTTCAATTCGCCCCTTCGCGACTTCAGGAGAAGCGATGAGGCTCTTCGCATCCGGATCAAAGAGGAGGGGGCCCGGCTGACCTACAAGGGGCCCAAGATCGACAGAGCCACCAAGTCCCGCCTGGAATTGACGGTTAGAATAGATGATGTCCCGCAAATGAAAGAGATTCTAGGCCATCTCGGATTTGTTTTCTCCGCCACGGTCCGAAAGCAGCGCCGAAAGTATTCCTATCAGGATGTGACGCTGGCTCTGGACGATGTAGAAGGGCTGGGGAGCTATGTGGAGGTGGAGGCCCGGGCAGAGGCGGACATCGAGGAGCAGAGGCGGAAGGTCCTGGAGGTTATGGGTGAGCTGGGACTGCATGAGTCCATAACAAGCTCGTACCTGGAGCTGCTGGAGGACAAGAAAAAGCATCCTGCTGCAGGCAATAGCGAGCCGATCTGATGTCCGACAGTCTCAGGATACAATCGCTGTCGATGCTTTTTCTGGTGATGGCAGTTCAGATTCTGGCCCTGGCGGTCACCCCGGCCATGTCTGTCAGCCAGGAAAGGGTGTTTGAGGACCCGACATCTGCTGCCAATCCAATTTATTATATGCTTCTCATCCTGGCATTTACCGCCCTTCTTCTTTTGGCCATAAAGAAGAATCTGAGCTGGCTGGTGAGCGGTTTTATCCAAATCGCCATAGCCAGCAGCATATACTATCTGGCAGTGGCCTTTCTGCCCCCCATTTATGCCCTGCTGGCGGCGGCAGGCGGGCTGCTTCTCGTACGCTATTATCCGGAGTGGTATGTCATAGATGGACTGGGCATTGCCGTTTCCGCCGGAATAAGCTCGCTGTTCGGCCTGAGCATGACCGTCATCCCCGCGCTCATTCTTCTCGTAATCCTGGCGGCCTACGATGCCATATCCGTCTACAAAACCCGCCATATGGTCTCTTTAGCGGAGGGAGTGCTAAAGATGAAGGCTCCTCTGCTTTTCGTGGTGCCCAAGAGCCGGGGCTACAGCTTTCGGCGAGATCAGTCCATCCTCTCCAGCAGTGACCAAACAAGCCCGGCAGATGAGAAGCCCGGGTCGAGAGCAAGCAGCGGCAAAAGGGGAGCCTATTTTCTGGGGCTGGGCGATGCCATCATACCCACCATACTGGTCATATCTGCCAACACCACCTTTCCCCCAGGCGGCATTCTGGGTGTGAATATCCCAGCGCTGGGAGCCATGCTGGGAACATACCTCGGCTTTCTCCTGCTCATGAGCACATCCAGGGGTCGGCCCCAGGCGGGTTTGCCTTTCCTAAATTCAGGGGTGATACTGGGATTTTTAGCCGGCTGCGCCCTGGCCGGTGTCAGTCCATTTTAATTCAATTAGTTTTATCTTCTTGCCCCCGCCACCCATCGCCCCTCAGCCCCATGATCTCCTCTACTCTTACCTCGGTCAGCTTCCAGACGGTGTTCTTTCCTCCCTGAAGCAGCGCGTCCACCGGCTCCTCGGGAGAGTGGCCTAGAGCAGACATGACATTGGGCGAGAGGCTCCTGCTTTTTATCAGGCCTACAAACCTCTCTCTAACCGCTCTCTTTTTCTCGTCGTCTTCGAGCTCCACCAGCCGACCGGGCAGAGAGACAAAGCTGAAGTGAGTGAGGTCCGGTGAATAGTGCTCTATCTCCACAGTCACCAGGGGATTGTCCCGAAAATATTGGACCTTCCTGCCGTAGTTGCTGGATAGAAAATACATGTACCTCCCATCAAAGACATATAGAAAAGGGGCTATGTGGGGATAGAGGCCTCCCTTAAAAGCAATGCGGCAGATGTACTGATCCTCAACCAGACGGTCGTACTCTGCCTTTGCCATGCGGGGCATTTTAAAGACATCTCTATTGTTAATCGCCATTGCTATCATATCCCGGTCAAGCAGAAAATAGAGTATGCAAAGATCCTTGAAAAGACTTTCGCGAGAAAGGAAATGCACACTTTCGCCCCGCAAGCATACTCTCTTTAAGCCGCAATCCCCCTTTTCTAACTGCTATGGTCAGCTTGGAGAAGATGGCCCGGCTGGCGATGGAATGCAGATTCGACTCGCTGGGCCGGAGCGCATCAGAGGATGCAGCGAGCCTGATGCCTCATAGCAATACCGCAGATTGCGCTTCAGCAAAGATCGAGATTGGTGGCTGTGGACCCAAGAACAGCCCGACAGAAATGATCGCCGACAGGGTGAATGAGAAAAAGCTTGCCGTTCTGGGAGAGGCCACAAAACATGATGTTTGCGCCTCCACATTCTCTCCCCGCAGCGAGCCTCTGCCCGGAATCTGCCATGCATTCACCCAGGACGGCAGATGCGTCAGCCTCTTCAAGACCCTTTACACCAATCTCTGCTCCCATCAGTGCGGCTACTGCAGCAACTCCGCCGGCTGCATGAACAGGGGGCAGGCCTTCTCCTATACCCCGGAGGAGCTGGCCCGGATCACACTCTCTCTATATCGAGGCAACTACATTGAGGGCCTCTTTCTCAGCTCCGGGGTGGGGAGGGACGAGGAAAGGATCACCGAGAAGATGATCGAGACCATCCGGCAGCTTCGCCAAGAGCACTGCTTTTCCGGTTATATTCATCTCAAGATCCTGCCCGGCTCATCCAGGTCCCACATCCAGGAGGCCATGATGCTGGCGGATCGGGTGAGCATCAACCTTGAAGCCGCCTCCGCCTCCCATCTGAGCGAGATCTGCTCCACCAAGAGCTATGAGAGCGATATACTTCAGAGGCAGAGGTATATTCAGAGGCTCATGACGGAGTTGAGATCGGAAGATGGCCGGGCCATTCTCCCTGCCGGCCAGACCACCCAGATGGTGGTGGGAGCAGGGGGGGAGAGCGATGAGGAGATCTTTCAACGAATGATCTTTGAGTACAATGAGATCAATGTCAAGAGGACCTACTACAGCGCTTTCTCCCCCCGGCAGGGCACACTTCTGGAGGCTCGCCCGGCAGAGGCCCTCTGGAGGGAGAGACGCCTTTACCAGATGGACTGGCTCTACCGGGTCTATGGCTTTCGCCCCAGCGAGATCCGATATGCCTTTGATGAGAGCGGCTTTCTGCCCAACTCCGATCCCAAGATGGCCATAGCCAGAGAGTTTTTGGATCTGCCCCTTGATCCCAACCGGGCATCCTACCAGCAGCTATTGAGGGTGCCGGGAATCGGTCCCAAGAGCGCCAGGAGGATTATAGCCAGGCGAAAAAGCCAGGCCATCCTCTCCCGAAGAGAGCTGGCTATATTGGGGGTTCGGATCAGGAAGGCCGCCCCATTTCTAAAGATCAACGGCTGGACGGAAGCCACTCTGGAGAGGTGGCAGGCTTGAGGGCAGGCCGGAATTTCCTGTTCTATCTCCGCCTGCACCGGGATTGCAGCGAGAGGCTGCTGGCCCGGGCCGGGCAGTNNGGAGCGGGAGCATGTCCGAATGAGAAAGATGGCGGATGAGGTGGCGGGAGAGGTGCACAGGATGAAGGCCTTTGTCAGGCTCACCCCTCTGGGCCCTTTTATCCTCTACGGCTTTCTCAAGCCCCGGCACAGGATCGGGGAGCATATCTGCGAGCACTTCGCCCGCCGGAATGCCGGAATCATCGTGGTCCTGGGAAATGGCCGAGAAAGCTGGATTTGCCTGTGTCGGGACGGCCGGATCTGGCGGGAGCGGGGCAGCGGGCTGGAAGAGAGCCTGAAGCAGCTAAAAGCCGCTCTGCAGAGAGATAATGGCCAGCAGAATGAGATTGGCCGGGATGATTTGGATGTGGATCACCTCTGGCAGATTTTTTATGACAGCCAGTGCTGCCCGGAGAGAGAGAACCTGGCCGCATTTCGCAGGCACATGCCCAGGAGAGACCAGGAGGCGGCAGGGATGAGACTGGTGAATAAGAAGAGGGAGGCGAGTCT
>DAWB01000033.1 GCA_002505805.1 Methanosaeta sp. UBA80
AAACGATTGGCCATCATGATGCACATCTATATTTAGGCTTTGTTGCCTGGCACATTGCAGCAATATTGATATAACCACAGCGCAAATCCATTGGCAGGAGGCTTAACCATCAAAGAGGAGATCTGGATCGAGAAGTACCGGCCGGAAAAGTTGGACGACATCGCTGGGCAGGATGAAATAGTCCGCCGCCTCAAGTCCTATGTCAAGACCAGGAACCTGCCGCACCTCCTGTTCTCCGGGCCTCCCGGTGTGGGCAAGACCGCCGCCTCCATCTCCATCGTCAGGGAGATCTACGGTGAGGGCTGGCGAAACAACTTCATTGAGCTGAACGCCAGCGACGAGAGAGGCATAGATATCATCCGCCACAAGGTCAAGGACTTCGCCCGCATGGCCCCGCTTGGTGATGCGGATTTCAAGGTCATATTCCTCGACGAGGCCGATGCCCTGACCAATGATGCCCAGAGCGCTCTGCGCCGGNNCTGCAACTACTCCTCCAAGATCATTGAGCCCATCCAGTCCCGCTGTGCCGTCTACCGCTTCCGCGCCCTGTCGGGAGAGGCCATAGGCAAGAGGATCAGCTACATTGCAGCAGAAGAGAATCTTGTGGTCTCGGAGGGAGGGCTCTCGGCCATCGAATACGTCGCCGGTGGGGACATGAGAAAGGCCATCAATGCCCTCCAGGCAGCGGCACTGCTGGGCGACAAGGTAGACGAGGAGACCATCTACCAGATCACCTCCACCGCCAAGCCGGANNGATTTTGTGGCGGCGCGGGCGGTTCTGGATGATCTGCTCCTCTCCAAGGGACTGTCGGGCCAGGATGTGGTGGTCCAGATCCATCGGGCCATGCTGGACCTGGATATACCGGACAAAGACAAAGTAAGGCTGATAGACCGCATCGGCGAGATCGATTTTCGCATGACGGAAGGGGCTAACGAGAGGATTCAGCTGGAGGCCCTGCTGGCATACTTCGCCTTAAGCAAATCGAATACGCCCTAGCCCCTAAATCCATTCGGCTATTGCTTTGGCTGCCCAAACTTGTCTTGCACGCAGCCAAAAAGATCGGTATCTTTTGAGGGCGTGTAGATCATCGGGCATCTCATGGGCTCAGGAAGATTGAAATATAAAAAGGGCTAAAATCCTCAGGAATTTTGGAGGTAAGAGCACGAGACGAATCGGTATTTTCATAATTCTCATAGTCATTTTGACTTCAGTTTGCATTGCAGAAAAGAGCTCTCCTCTCATATCCAGGTCTCTATTATTCGGCAATCCGGACCGGACCACCACCCGCGTGAGTCCGGACGGCTCGATGATGAGCTTTCTGGCCCCGGTTGATGGAGTCCTCAATGTCTGGGTCGGCCCGGTGGGCCAACCGGATAAGGCGAAGCCTGTGACCAATGATACCTATCGCGGCATTCGCAGCTATTTCTGGGCTTATACCAATGAGCATATACTCTTCCTGCAGGACCTAAATGGAGACGAGAACTGGAGAATTTATAGCGTCAACCTCAGCAGTGGCAAGACCAGAGATCTCACGCCTTTTGAGGGCGTCCAGGCTCAGATTCAGGCTGTCAGCCGCAAACATCCTCAGGAGTGTATCATAGGCCTTAACAAGCGCGACCCTGAGTACCACGACCTCTTCCGGCTGAACATAGAAACCGGCAATCTAACACTGATCCAGGAGAACACAAGATTTTCCGGTTTTGAGGTCGATGATGAATTCAAGGTACGCCTGGCCAGCAATATGACATCTGACGGAGGCATCGATATATTCAAGCTGATGGATGATGGTGCCTGGCAGAACTTTTTGCGAATAGAAAAAGAGGACAGCATGAGCGCTCGCTTTGTCGGTTTCAACAAGACGAATGAGGTGGCATATTTCGTGGACAGCCGGGGGCGGGATACCGCAGCTCTATACCTGCTTGATCTGGATACAGGGGAGAGGTCTCTTGTGGCCGAAGATGAGAAATCCGATTTTGGAGGCGCTCTGGTCCATCCTACTGAGAAAAATCTGCAGGCGGTGGCCTTTTATTATGACCGGCTCCGGGAATATGAGGTTCTGGATCAGGCTATCTCCGAAGATCTGGAATATCTTTACCATCTGGAGGATGGAGAGGTCAGAGTGGTGAGCCGATCCCTGGATGATAAGGCTTGGATTGTAGCTTACACTGTTGATGATGGGCCCACGCGCTACTACTATTATGATCGCAGCAATGGGCAGGCAGAATTTCTCTTCACGGATAGAGATGAACTGCGGGACAAGCCCCTCTCCAAGATGACTCCGGTGGTCATCAAATCGCGGGACGGCCTGGATCTTTTAAGCTATTACACACTGCCTTTGGGCAGCGATTCCAATGTTGATGATCTGCCCGATCAGCCCCTGCCAATGGTTTTGAATGTACACGGCGGCCCCTGGAGTCGAGACTACTGGGGCCTGAATTCCATTCATGAATGGCTGGCCAACCGGGGCTACGCCGTCCTCAGCGTCAATTTCCGTGGCTCTACAGGTCTCGGCAAGAACTTCACCAATGCCGGAGATCTGGAGTGGGGCAGAAAGATGCAGGATGACCTCATCGACGCCGTCAACTGGTCCATCGATCAAGGAATTGCTGATCCGGAGAGAATTGCCATAATGGGAGGAAGCTATGGCGGCTATGCCGTTCTGGCAGGACTTTCTCTCTCCCCGCAGCTCTTTGCCTGCGGAGTGGACATCGTGGGGCCCTCTAACCTGATCACTCTGCTGCAATCCGTCCCGCCCTACTGGAAGCCGGAGATAGAACAGTGGACCAAAAGGGTAGGAGACTACAGGACGGAGGAGGGCAGAAAGCTGCTCCAGGATCGCTCGCCTCTCAATTACGCCCATAGAATTGAGCGTCCTCTGCTTATCGGACAGGGAGCCAATGATCCCCGAGTCAAGCAGAATGAGTCGGACCAGATCGTAAAAGCCATGCAGGAGAATGGTCTGCCGGTAACCTATGTTCTTTATGCCGATGAGGGGCATGGATTTGCCAGACCCGAGAACAGGCTCTCCTTTTATGCTATAGCGGAGGCATTCCTGGCAGAATACCTGGGCGGCAGGTACGAGCCAATTGGCAGTGATTTCCAGGGGGCAAACTTCACCGTGCCCACCGGTGCTGGGGATATTGCAGGTCTGGCGACGGCCATGGATAACCGATAATCGGCAAATTCCGGGGCAGGGATTTAGGGGGTGGGCGCTTTGCCCCTGCCATTTCAATTTTAGTACGTGTTTAGCTCGCTAGAATA
>DAWB01000085.1:0-174 GCA_002505805.1 Methanosaeta sp. UBA80
GAAGACCTCCATTGGGTCCATCTCTATTCCTCCAGCAGCCCCGAGACCAGCAGCGCCGCACCCACCGCTCCGATGTACTGGGCGTACTTGGGAACGGTGACCTTGATCTGGAGAAGCTCTTCCATGGCTTTGGGCAGCCCCTCGATCAATGATGTCCCGCCCACCATGATCACC
>DAWB01000085.1:275-4234 GCA_002505805.1 Methanosaeta sp. UBA80
TATGCAGTAGCTGTTCATGGCCACATTCTGGTAGTCGCCCTTCAGCGCCAGCTTGCCCAGCTCAGTGATGTCCACACCCAGACGCTTGGCCGTCAGCTCCAGGAAGCGGCCCGATGCTCCGGCGCAGATTCCGCCCATAGTAAAGCCGCCGGGAATTCCGTCCTGCACCGAGATGGCCTTGTTGTCCATGCCCCCGATATCAATGACCGTGGCCGGACCCCTCTGGGCGTCGGCCAGAAAGACAGCTCCCTTGGAGTTGACTGTGATCTCCTCCTGGACCAGCTTGGCATTGACGTGCTTGCCCACCAAAAACCGCCCATATCCGGTGACTCCAATGGCCTGCAGCTCCTCTCTGGCCACGCCGGACATCTTGAGGGCGGCAGCCAGGGCATCCTCTGCGCTCTGCAAGACCTCGGTGGTGGGATTCCATCCCGTGCCTATGACCTGGTTGTCCTTCATCACCACTGCTTTGGTGGTGGTGGAGCCGGAGTCGATTCCGGCTGTGAGGCCGGTCTGCTTCTCCCGGGCCAGGAGGCCCCGGTACTTGACTGTGGTGACTAAAGCCTCCATTCTGGTCAGAAGCGTCTCCGCCGTGGTCCTCTCGGTAAAGGAGTAGCTCAGGACGGGAATCTTGGAGTTCTCATGAATGTACTTTCGGATCTCGGATCGGATGATGGCCGCCTCAGCACAGCGGAAGCAGGTCATGACTATCACCGCATCCGCGAGGTCCGGGTTCTCTACAATGCGCACCGCCCGGGCCATGGCCATATTCAGGTCGCCTGATGATACGGAGACGCCGAATGTATTCTCAACATTTAGTATATCATCCAGAGAGACCTCAGGATAGACCAGCTTGGCTCCCACCGTCTCTGCCGCTCTCTCGATCTCCTGTTGAATGCCGCTGTACTCCGCACCGCAGGAGAGCTGGGCTATTCTGATCAATTCAATCCCTCCAGGAAGGATCTGATCTTATGCACAAAGACCTTCGCCTCTGCATCATCGCTGGGGTAGGCCAGATCCAGTATAGGAATTCCTTTGGTTCGGATGAGAAGGCGCACCAGCTCATTGGTTCGAGAGCATCCGGCGCAGCCGGTGAGCCAGCCGGGATCCTCTACGATGATGGCCGCCTCGGCCTCCTCGATGATGGGGCCGATCAGTGACATCCTTCCTCTCACCCCGGAAGGCACATCCACCGCCGCATAGCGCAGCCCCTTTTTGGGCTCCTCGGGGGTCATATTCAGGGGAGGAGAGTCTATACCGCTCTCTGTAACCAACTTGCGAACTGCTTCGGGAACCACAAGGGCCTTATGGCCCATTCTGGCCACGAGGTCCGAGAGAATGGTGCTGGTAGGAGGATAAACGATAACTTTAGCCATTGATTTACCTCAGGATAAATCCTCTTTTATTATCTCTTGCAGCCTGCCCGGGGAAAGAGGCTTCTTCTTTTCCGCAAGGACGGGGATTTCGCCCTCGCTGCTCAGGGCCCGGGAGATCATGGGCAGCATCTTGGATTCGGATTCGATCATATAAAAGCCGGGCCTGGCACCTCCGCCCCTCCTGCCCCGGCAGCGCCTGGGATCTCCTGGCGGAAAGCCCCGGTCCTTGATGAAAATTCCCGCCGGGTCCAGAGCTCGGATCTCTTTAACCAGCTCATCTATGACTTCCTCTTCGCCATTGATGGTCACACCCATGCATGTCTCCTTTACTGTGACATCATACTTCGAGCCGTAGATCTTCATGGCGATATCGGATGGAAGGATATTCGACTCTGAGGAAGTTATCACATACTTGGTGACCAGCATCTCAGCGCACCTCCATGATGTAAACCGTCTCCCCTTCCTTCACATCTCTGAGCTTTTCCGGTTCCAGAACCCGGCCGATGATATTGGTGGCCTCGAACTTCTCTCCCGATGGGCCGTAGCGCTTGTCCTCTGCCAGCTTGACCCCCACCATGCCCATCTTCTTGGAAACGGTGTTGGAAACGGCAATAGAACCGGCCGGAACCGGTCCCTCGGGCTTGTTCTCCGGCAAAAGCTCCTTGTAGCTTGTGGCATCCACATCCGGCTTGAAGAGAAGGGTATTCTCATAAACAAAAAAGACAGGCAGAGGTCCGAGGGGCCTTTCCTTGAGACCGGTTACATGCCGGAAGTAGTCCAGGGTCTTGGGGGCCTGATCGCTGTAGAGTTTTACCGCTACCAGGCGGCTGGAAGGCATGGAATGGAGCACCACATTCTTGCCTTTTAATATGGCCATGGTCGCTCCGGGCTCCTGCTTGACCACCACCGCATCCTCTCCCTGGTAGCCTTCTGCCCTTACCTGGATTCCCTTGCTTTGCATCTGGGACAGAGCGTCTTTCAGGCTTTTCCCCAGAAGCATTATCCGCTCCGGACGGACTTTTATGGTGATTCTCTCACCCGGGCTTGCCAGCTTGATCATATCCATTCCGGACACGATTCTGGCCACCACGGAGTGAGCGGGGTTGGAGGTTCGATCCTTTTTGTAGATGAATATCCTGCCGAGACCCCTGCCGGCGGTCCGGACGGTCACTGCACCCTCCAACCGAGGCTCGCGGTTCTCGAAGATCATGGGCTCGGTTAGCAGCAGATCCGATGATGCATAAGAGCTGGAGACGGCATCGACGGTGAGGGTTCCCTCCCGGGTAAGGGCCAGAAAGAACTCCGCACCCAGGGGTGCATCCTCATTCAGCTCTGCCTCAACAGTGGTGAAGATCTCCATTCCCTCTTCCAGTGCCATGGTGAGGTCCTGGGTAGCCTGCTTCTCAGTTATCTCCTGCCATTCCACAATGGGCTCTATGCTCTCTATTCGATCGCCTGCCGCCAGACGGTCCAGTGTGTTCTTTCCGCCCACCACATGGCCCAAAACTCCCCCTTCCTGGGGGGTGCCATAAGCTGCGGTATGCCTTCTGCGGATGAAGATGATCTGGGTGTTCTTCCTATCAAAACCGGCTGCCCCCAGCACAACCTCCCAGCGGCTGTACTCCTGGGCGTCCCGGGAAAAAGAGATCTCAGAAGGAAAAGGCCCGAAGGCGACGCCGTCGGCGGAAGACCATCTTACAGTTGAACCGGATATTCTGTCCACGCTCTCATGCCAGATGCTCAGCAGCTCGCTCTCTAGAAGCTCGATTCTGAGCTTGCCCTTACTCGTATTCAGCCAATAGGAGTTGGTCTGACGGGACTTCTCTCCCCGGCCTTTAACCACTCCGATTATTGCCCCCGGGGCGATATAAGCCCCGCTACTGCCCAAGGCGTCAGCAAGAGTTGCGCCGGCGGATAGCTCTAGCTCTCTGCCATCGACATAGACTCTCAAAATTAACTCCCCAGCATCTCTTTCTCTTCTTCTTCTGTTATCTTATCCAGGACCTCGCTGGGCAGTCCGGCAAATATGGCCTGGCCGTTTCTCATGAGCATGGCCCGGTCGCAGACATTCCTCACAAAGTCCATATCGTGGCTGACGATGACAAAGGTCTCCCCCAATTCCTGGCGGGCGTTCAATATGGACTTGGTAACCTCTATCTTGGTGATGGCGTCCATGGTTCCCGTGGGCTCATCCAGGATCACAATTCTCGGCTCCTTGATCAGCACCTGAGCCATGGCCACTCGATGCCGCTCTCCCTCGGAAAGCTCATCAGGCATCTTGGACAGGACCTCCTCTGCATGCTCCTCCGAGAATCCCACCGTCTCCAGGGTGTGAATGGCCTTTCTCTCCGCCAGCTCGAAGGGCAGGGACAGACCAATGGCCTCGGTCAGATTCTCAATCACGCTTCGAGAGGGATAAAGGGTGTACTCCTGATGCAGCACGCCTATGTACTTGGTGGCCCGACCCCGTCCATTGGAGCCCAGCACGGTCATATCCACCCAATCGTCACCCACCCGGACCGATATGCTGCCGCCGGTGGGGGTTATGATGCCGCTTATCATCTTGGAGAGGGTGGTCTTGCC
>DAWB01000127.1 GCA_002505805.1 Methanosaeta sp. UBA80
ATGATGGCCAATATCGTGGGCACGGGATGCATGGCCGCATCGGTCATAGGCACATTTGCTGCCGTGGAAGAGGACCGGCTCGCTGCCAGCGCCGCCGGCCTGGTCTGCTACGAGGTGGCGGCGGAGCTGGCGGCAAAGGACGCCGCCGGCCCGGGCAGCTTCAAGGTGAGGCTCTTTGATGCCGCCTTCAATTTGGATGGCCAGACGGTGGAGCGGATGGAGAAGGTGCACAGCATAAAAAGATGAAAGGACGCCCAGGATTAATGGATAGCAGGAGATATGTGAGACCGATGACGTCAGCTTAGATTTCCAGTGAGATATTCTAAATAGGCTGATAGGACGAAAAAACATATCTTCGCTGGGCACTTGGTAGATCGCATGAGAATTATCTGCTTCATTTTCATTCTTCATCTTGTGTTGACGACATCTGCATACTGTCAGCAAACGGCAGAGGATTGGAAAAACAAAGGCGATTCGCTGACTGCCCAAGGCGAGTAGGGCGAGGCCATAGCAGCCTATGACGAAGCCGTCAGGATTGATCCCAATTATGCCCCGGCCTGGAGCAATAAAGGCAATGCTCTCNNGGAACAACAAAGGCAATGCACTCATGAACCAGGAGAGGTACAGTGAAGCTGTCCAGGCTTATGAAGAGGCTATCAGGCTAGATCCAAACTCCACTGTTTCCTGGTACAACAAAGGCAATGCTCTCAAGAGCCTGGACAGGTATGATGAAGCCATCAGGGCTTATGATCAGGCTATAAGGCTCGATCCCAACTTTGCGGAAGCATGGCGCAAAAAAGCGGCAGCTCTCAGTGCCAGTGGCAGGTATGATGAAGCTGTGCTGGCTTTTAATGAGGCCATGAATATATCCAATCAAAGGGAGGATGCAGGTCATAAAGGTTTGGGCGGCGAGATGGCTTCAACCACACTTAGGGCGGGCGACGGTGAAGGTGATAGCGCTTCAAATGAGATTTCCATAAGTTTTAAAGGGCCTGACTTTGATATGGTCGGAGATCTTGATGGCGAAAGCTCTGAAGGAGCTGTTTGAGGGGATTTAGGCTTCCGGGTGTTGGCTTCGTCGGGCCGAGGAGAGGGCAGCCATCTTTTCCAGGTAAACTGCTCTTTTTCTTTTTCCGGCCCAGGGCTCCTGTGGCAAAACCTTTTTCCTATTTCCCATCTGTCAATGAAAGTGATGCAGAGGGGATCATAGCTTTGCCGGCACCGCAGGAGATTGTCGAGCTGGTGGACCAGTTCAGCCGCAGAATAAACGAGTATCGCAGCAGTCTATACAATGAGACGGAGCTGCGAAATGAGTTCGTCAATCCCTTCTTTGCTGCATTGGGCTGGGATATGAAAAACCGGCAAGGGCTTGCTGGCGATCTCAAAGAGGTCAAGGTGGAAGAGTCCATCCGGCTTGAGGAGAGCGTTAAAAATCCGGACTACAGCTTCCGGCTGGGAAGGAGTCGAAAGTTCTTTGTGGAGACCAAGAAGCCTTCCATCAACATTGAGGGTGGGATTTATCCCGCCTTCCAGCTTCGCAGATATGCCTGGTCGGCGCGGCTCTCGCTATCCATTCTCACCGACTTCGAGGAGTTTGCGGTCTACGACTGCCGTGCCGAGCCCAATAAGACCGACAAGCCGGGCAAGGGCAGGCTCGTCTATCTGCAATACGATCAATATGTGGAGCGCTGGGATGAGATCACCGCCCTCTTTTCCAAGGAGGCGGTGCTGGCTGGCTCTCTGGAGCGATTCATAGAGGCCATACCGGAGAAGAGGGGCAACAAAAGGGTGGACGCCGCCCTGCTGGATGAGATCTCTTCTTGGCGGGAGGCTCTTGCCGGGAACCTGGCCCAGCGCAATCCCCAACTCAGCCAGAGCGATCTGAACTTCGCTGTTCAGAGGACCATCGACCGGCTGCTGTTCTTGCGCATCTGTGAGGATCGGGCCATTGAGGAGTACGGGCGGCTCAAGGCACTGCTGCAGGAGGACGGAGTCTATGCCCGTCTGATGGAGATCTTCAGGGAAGCAGACCAGCGCTACAACTCGGGCATCTTCCACTTCCAGGAGGAGCGGGATAGGGCGGAGCTGCCGGACAGCCTGACCGGCGCACTTGTCTTTGACGATGCCACCCTCAAAGATATCATCCGGGACCTCTACTATCCGGACAGCCCCTATGTCTTCTCCGAGATCCCGGCGGAGATACTGGGCCAGGTTTATGAGCAATTTTTGGGAAAGGTCATCCGGCTGGAGGAGGAGCACAGGGCAGTGGTGGAGGACAAGCCCGAGGTGCGCAAGGCGGGTGGGGTCTACTACACTCCTTCTTACATCGTGGAGTACATCGTAAAGAATACGGTGGGAAGGCTGCTGGAGGGAAAGAGCGCATCAGAGGCAGCTGAGATTCGCATTCTGGACCCAGCCTGCGGCTCGGGCTCGTTTTTGATCGGAGCCTATCAGCATCTGCTGGACTGGCATCTGGAATGGTACAAAGCCAACCTGGCGCCGATGCTGAACAAGAGCGGCGGCGCAGCATCGGAACAAGCCCTGCGCCTCCTGCCAGTCGTACCGGAAAAGCGGGCGGACAGACGGGCCAGGAGGATTGCCGTCCGGGCGGCTCAGGCGGCGCTGCCCATCTTCAGAGACGGCAGCGGGGAGTGGCTTCTCACCACATCAGAGAGAAAGCGCATTTTGCAGAGCAGCATCTACGGAGTAGACATCGATTCGCAAGCGGTGGAGGTGACCAAACTCTCCCTGCTGCTGAAAGTCCTGGAGGGCGAGAGCCGGGAGAGCATCAGCAGCCTGCTGCGCTACTTCAAAGAGCGGGCCCTGCCGGACCTGGGTGATAACATCAAGTGCGGCAACTCTCTCATCGGCTACGACTATTATGATGATCATCCGAATATGAGCGATGAGGAGGCCAGGCGGATCAATGCCTTTGACTGGAAAAGAGGTTTTCCGGAAGTTTTCCAGCGGAGCGGATTTGATGCGGTGATCGGCAATCCGCCCTATGTCCGGCAGGAGGGCCTGGGAGAGCTGAAGGATTACCTCTCCCGGCACTACCGGGTCTACCACGGCGTGGCCGACCTTTATGCCTACTTCATAGAGAAGGGCGTCTCGCTCCTGCGGCCAGCGGGCCTCTTCTCCTATATCGTGGCCAACAAGTGGATGAGGGCCAACTATGGCGGGCCTCTGCGCCGCTGGCTCAAGGAGCAGCACATCGAGGAGATAGTGGACTTCGGAGATCTGCCCGTCTTCACCAAGGCCACCACCTATCCCTGCATCCTGAGGATAGCAAAGGAGGATCCGGAGGAGAGCTTTTCTGCCTGCCAGGTAAAGACGCTCGTCTTTTCCAGCCTGGAAGAATATGTCAGAGAGCACAGCTATGCCGTGCGCCAGCAGGAGCTGGATGAGTCCGGCTGGTCCCTGGCCGAGGAGAAGAAGCAGAAGCTTCTGGCCAAGCTGAAGGCAGCCGGCGTGCCTCTGGGAGAATACGTAGGCGGGAAGATCTATTATGGCATCAAGACCGGGCTGAATGAGGCCTTCGTCATAGACGAAGCCACTCGGGCCAGGCTGATAGCCGAGGATGCCAGGAGCGCAGAGCTGATCAAGCCCTTTCTGGCTGGTAGGGACATCAAGCGGTACGAGCAGCCAAGGAGCGGTAGTTTCTGATACTCATTCGCCGCGGGTGGACTCGGGAGAGGTCTGAAGGAGCTGAGGATGCGCTGGGCTGGTTCAGGGAAAATTATCCAGCGATAGCTAATCATCTGCTGCCATTTTCCCAAGCAGCTCAAAAGAGATATGATAAAGGAGACCAGTGGTGGGAGTTGCGGACGTGCGATTACTACGAAGAGTTCGAGAAGCCTAAGATAATAATTCCAACCATTGTGAAGATGGCATCTTATGCTTACGACCACTCATGCATCTATTCTAATGATAAAACTTCGATTATACCAACGGACGACCTTTATCTCTTGGGCGTTATGAACTCGAAGATTGGGGATATTGTAATCCACTCAATCTCTTCCACAAAACAAGGCGGCTACTTTGAATACAAACCAATGTATGTTTCTCAAATTCCCATCCTCACCATCGACTTCTCCAATCCCGCCGACATCGCCCGCCACGACCGCATGGTGGAGCTGGTGCAGACTATGCTCGACCTGCACCGGCAGCTATCAACTTCCGGCCAGGAGCACGAGAGGACCCTGATCTCCCGCAGGATAGAGGCCACGGACAGGCAGATCGATAGGCTGGTCTATGAGCTGTACGGACTGACGGAAGAGGAGATAGAACTGGTTGAGACGGCAAAATAAGTATTTGTACCTGTAAATCGATTATAGTTTGGCTTGTGGTTGAAATGGATGTCCAGTATGTTTATGATGAAGATGGCAGGCAGACCGCAGTTATCGTTCCCATCCATCTCTGGAGTAAGATGAGCCGTCTGGCGAAAGAAGGCCATAAGGAGAAATCCGATTGGGATCCATCGAAATATAGGGGGATGTACAAGGATCTCAAGATCGATGTGAAGAAAGAGAGTGCTGCGTTGCGGGATGAATGGACAAGAGCATGAGAAAATATCTGCAGGATACCAATATCCTGATCTATTATTGGAAAAATGATATCCCTGAGGCAGAGCGCGATAAAATAGAGGAAATATTGAAGCACTCGTTCATCATTTCTATAATCACAAAGATAGAACTGCTGGGATGGAGAATGCACACTCCGGGTGGATTTGAGAAGGCAAAAGAGTTCTTGGAGCAGGCTGAAGTCTTGCCGATAGATGATGAATTGGCTGAACTGACGATAGCACTAAAGCGTAATAATAATATTAAGCTGGCAGATGCGCTAATTGCGGCAACTGCTCTCTCAAATGACTTGGTACTGGTCACAAGAAATTATAGCGACTTCTCGACTCTGGCCGAACTAGAAATTTACAATCCATTTGATTAGAATTCGTTATCCTTTGTTCCTGTCCATTAATGCGTTTCATTTCCTCCTCTTCTCTTCCGTGGTCGCCCCAATCCTAAACTCCGCTCTTTTTAATAACCAGATTGGCTTCGACAGGAACTCCAATCCCCATCTTCTCGAATATCGTTCTCTGTTTTTTT
>DAWB01000205.1 GCA_002505805.1 Methanosaeta sp. UBA80
GGGGTATTCATTTAAAAATAAATCCGGCTCTGATGCGGGAGGGCGTCTCCTGGGTGGGGGGTGAGGCCATCTCTGGAGAGCCCGCATCCAGGAGACGGCCTATGCGGCCTGCGGCCTTCTCCAGAAACTTCTGGCTGGTCCGATCCGGTTCCTGAAGCAGGGCCAGCACCGCCAGGCCCTTGGTCTGGCCATTGCCGAGGATGGGTGCAGAGATCCAGCTTTTTCCGGTCGCCTGGGTGGGGTGAATGAGGGGCTGCCTTAAAAGCCGCACCGTCTCTGCTCCCTCGATAAAGCTGATCAGCTCCTCCACTGAGCCGTGCAGAGCCCGCAGCTGCAATCCCTCCTCTTCTAAGAGGAATATGCCAGCCACCTCCGCTCCTGCCGTCCCGGATACCATATGGCTGAGGACGCCTCCAAGCATTCGATCCGGGTCCAGGCCCGAGAGGCAGCTCTCGGTCAGACCCTCCAGGGCTAATAGCTCCCGGCTCTCATTCATTATTTCGATCTCTTTCTCTTTTCTGGCGGTGATGTCCAGGACATTGCCCAAAATAGCCCTCTTGCCCTCATATTCGATGGGAACGGTGCGAAACTCTATCCAGCGAGATGTGCCGTCTTTGCGCCGCACCTTGGACTCATAAACAGGCACATCGGAGGAAGGATCGCTCTCCAGGCGGCTGACACAGGCCATGTCATCAGGCTTGATCAGCTGCCAGAAAGGCAGGCCCAGCAGGCTCTCCGCAGAGGTGCCGAATATATCCCCCAGCTTGGGGTTGACCAGCCGGAAGGCCCCCTCCTGCAATATGTAAATGCCCGCCAGAGCGTTTTCCACAATGCTCCTGTGGATCCTCTCCGATCTCTCTATCTGAGACTGCATGGCTCTCTGGCTGGATTTGAACCTGGCCTCCTGGATCAGGTTCTCGAAGACATAAGGCAGGCTCTTAAAGCTCTCCAGGCTTTTGACCACATATTTGGTGGCCCGGTTCTCAAATGCCACCACCGCCATCTCCGTGGTTCCGTGACCGGAGACCATGACCACGGGTATATCCTGATCCAGTTTTCTGATGCGCACCAATACATCCAGGCCCCCCATTCCGGGCAAAACCAGATCCACGGATATGAGATCGTAAGCTTTGGCGGAGATCATCTCCAGGCCTTCCTCTCCAGAAGCGGCATAATCCAGGAAGAACTCATCATGCCTTCTAAAGCCCATCTTGATCAGCTCGGCATGCTCCGGATCGTCCTCAATGATCAGAATGCGAAATGGATCAGGCATGAAAAACACTCCCTCTGGCTAGTTTAGAATACGGAAATGCAATATTTCTATCTTTCTGCCAAAAATCCCGCCTTCACTGTCCGCGGCATTTCCCATCCCACCATAGTTTTATTTGCGATCAGGCCCATCAGGGATTGATGAAAGCTTTGCATGTACTCGTTCTTCTGCTATTCTTCTCCTCCTGCCAGGCAAAGACGCTGACAGTGGATGCAAAAGGGTCCGGCGATGCTCTGGATCTGGAGGGTGCCATTTCACTGGCCACAGATGGCGACAGCATCCTGATCATGCCCGGCAACTACTCCGGGGCAAAGGTGGACCGGAGCCTGAACATCACCGGAAGACCGGGCGCAAATTTAATGGGCAGCTTGACCGTAGCCGCCCCTGGCTGCAGGATATCGGATATAGACATCATCGGTCCGGAGGAGGATTCCTCGATCAGCCTGATCTCCTCCGGCATCAGTGTCAACGGCTGCAATGTCTCCTCTCTCGCGAATGCGGTCTCAATTTTGGGAGACGACAACCGAGTAGAGAATTGCACCATCGCCTCTCCCCGGGCAGTGGAGATAAAGGGAGCGAAAAATGCCGTCCTGGCCAGCAGCATCTCGGGAGAGACAGCAGTTATCTTCAACCGCACCTGGGGGGGTCGGGTAGAAGGCTGCCGCATCTCTGCCCAGCGGGGAGTAGTGCTGGAGGAGTGCCATGATTCGGTTGTAGCCAACAACACCTGCTCTGGAAGCGGCATGGCCATAGTCCTCTTTTTATCCCATGACAATTTCATCTCCGGCAACAGACTCTCCGGACAGATGTTGAGCGGCATAGACGATTTCCATTCTCGGGGCAATAGCCATAGCAACAACACCATCTCCGGCGCACAGGTGGGCATAAGCCTGAGGGGATCGGAGAAGTGCAATATAACCGGAAACCTCTGCCGAAAGAACGAGCGGGCGGGCATTTTTGTGGAGAACGGTTCAGAGAACAGTCTTCGGGACAACCACCTCTCGGAAAATGGAAATGGCATCCTTTTGCAGGGATCGCCTCGAAATGTCCTGGTCAATAATTCCGCCTATGAGAACAGATACGGAATCTCCATCCGGGACTGCGGTGGCAACCGTCTTCGGAATAGCCGCCTCCGGGCCAATCTCTTTAACCTGCGAATCGACTCCGTCCAGAGCAGCACCGAGTCATCCAATTACGATTTCTTCGTCCAGGATATAGACACAAGCAATCTGGCGGACAATAAGTCCGTCTGCTACCTGGTGGGCGAGGTTGATATAGCCGTGCCCTCCGATTGCGGCTTTTTGGGCCTTGTCTCCTGCAATAACATCAGTGCTGCGGGACTTAATATCAGCAACAGCAGCTCGGGAGTGCTCCTGGTCAACTCCACAGGCTGCCGGATTCGAGGAAGCAGCATCGGGAGTTCAGAGTGGGGATATCTGCTGCTACACTGCGCCTCCTGCATCATATCGGATAGCAGGGCTGCCGATTGTGTTGTTGGCTTCTCCGCCGAGAAAGCTTCAAGCTGCAGGCTGGAGCAGGACCGATCCATAAACTGCTCAGAAGAGGGATTTCGAGTTGTACGATCGCAGGGGCTGGCCATGGTCGATTGCCAGGCCCGCGCCTGCCAGTGGGGCATATCCCTGCAGGACAGCAGGCTCTGCCGGATTCAGAACTGCAGTGCGGCAGATATCCGGACAGATGGAATCTTGCTCCGCAAATCCCAGGAGATATCCCTTCTGGATAACTCGGCCGCCTTCTGCCAGCGGGGCATATCCCTGGCGGGAAGCAATTCCTGCAGTCTGATGGACAATAATGCCAGCGAGAATGAGATGGACGGCATATCCCTGCAGCAGCTCACTGCAGCCCATTTGCAGGGCAATCTCGCTCGCCACAACGGCCAGGGGATATTTGCCCAGTCCTGCCGGGATCTCTATCTGGAGAAGAACCTCTTGGAGGAAAACAGCCGTTTCGGCCTGCGCATGAGCGGCTGCCAGGGCGGCAAAATTACCGAGAACAGCATATCCGGAAATAGCATCTCGGGAGCCAACCTGGTGGACTGCAAAGAAAATGTGCTCTATCACAACCTCTTCCAGGATAATGGGCAAAATGCAGCGGACAATGGAGCCAATCAGTGGGACGGGGGTGAGGCGGTGGGCGGCAACTACTGGAGCGATCATCCTGTAGTGGGCAATCCCTCCCAAGAGGCCCGCCAGATTGCAGGGAAAGGGATTGATCGCTATCCATTTGCCGATCCCTGGGGATGGCGCTGATGGATGAAAGAGATCTGCTGCTCCTTAAAGCGGCCCAGGAGGGGATATCCCTCACCAGCCGGCCCTACCAGGCCCTGGGAGAGAAGCTGGGAATGAGCGAGCAGGAGGTGGTGGATCGGCTACTCTCTCTGGAGGAGGAGGGGATAATCCGTCGTTTTGCCGCCACCATAGGCCATCGGGCTCTGGGAATAGTGGCCAATGCCATGATCGCCTGGAGGGCCTCTCCCGAAGAGGTGCAAAAGGCAGGCGAGATCCTGGGATCGGACGATGAGGTGACTCATTGCTATGAGAGGGCTGCCTGCCCGGACTGGCCTTACAATCTCTACACCATGGTCCACTCCCGGAGCCGGGAGGACTGCCTGGAGACGGCAAGGCGTCTGTCCCAAATTTCCGGAATCGGGGAATACAGGGTGCTATTCAGCGAGAAGGAATACAAGAAGACCTCGGCCAGGATCTAGGACGGTGTGATGGAACAGAAAAAGCGGGATGGGGAGAATGAGGATGGGCTTTTGCCCCTTTTTCTGGATCTATCCCACCGGCTGGTGGTGATCTTCGGCGGGGGCGGCGTGGGTACTCGCAAGGCTGAGCTCTTCTCCCGCTACGGGCTGGTGAAAGTCTGCTCTCTGGACTTCTCAGAGGATCTGCTAAAGCTGGCAAAGAGAAAAGGGGATAGGGTGGAGACCGTCTGTTGCGATTTATCCTCCGGTTTCTCCCAGCATCTGCAAGGGGCGTTTCTGGCTGTGCCTGCCACCAGCAATATCAAGCTCAACCAGGCCATTGAGGGGGAGTGCAGAGCCAGGGGGATTTTGGTCAATAGAGTAGACGGCCGGGGGGAGGCGGTGGTGCCATCCATCATCCGCCGCGGCAGGGTATCCATTGCCATATCCACCGAGATTCCCGCCCTGAGCCGTTACCTGCGGCTCCGGCTGGAGGAGGAGTTCAGCCCAAGCATATCGGAGATGGCAAGGCTGCTCTCTGTCATACGCCAGGAGAGCAAAGCTAGGGTCCCCCGGCAGGAAGATCGCGCCGCCATCCTCAGGCGGATACTGGAGGACCGGGAGGTATGGAGGCTTCTCGACCACTCCTATGAAAAGGCCTATATCAGAGCCCGCTTACATATCCGCCCTGATGAGCGAGATAGCCTCGATGCT
>DAWB01000145.1 GCA_002505805.1 Methanosaeta sp. UBA80
TGACCACCTGGAAAGACGATCGCAACCCAACGGAGCCGAAAAAGCGCCCCATTCAGCAGATGCCCGAGGGCTACTACTCCGGCGACAAGCCCAACCCCCACCTCCGGGAGTTTGTAGAAAAGAACATGACCGCCTACGACCCGGAGAAGGACGACTACCAGGTGGAGCCGTTCAATGAGGCAATAACCACCACCAAAGCCACTGCCATCTACAAAATGCACACCTACTGGTCCAAGAAGCCCCATGACGCCATCCGCCAGTACATCCGCCATTATACCAAGCCGGGCGATATCGTTCTCGATCCCTTCTGCGGCTCGGGAGGCACGGCTCTGGCTGCGCTGATGGAAGGCAGGAAGGCCATCGCCATCGACCGCTCGCCTGCTGCCACCTTCATAACCAAGAACTACTGCACGCCCGCAGACGTCACCGAGCTACAGGAGGCCTTCGAGGAGCTAAAGCAAAGGGTTATGCCGGAGATCGACTGGCTCTACGAGACAAAATGCGACCGTTGCGGTGGGAAAGCCACTACAGCCTATACCGTCTATTCCCAGCGTTTTCGCTGCCCTCGCTGTCTGGAGATTGTGGCGCTGTTTGATTGTCAAGAGATTGAGGGAAGAACTTTATCAGGGAAGCCTAAGAAGATCCGAGTCTGCCCCAACTGTCAGAAGCGCGGCATCCATGAGCCAATTAAAAGCACAGGGGAACACTATGGTGCGGTGCCGGTCCTTGTCAGTTACATCTGCGAGAACGGCTGCAAGCCGGCAAGAGATGAGCGCACACATGATGATCTAGATCCAAGGAAGCGAGAATACTTTGAGAGGTATGATTTGGAGAAGATTAAAGAGATAGAAAAGAAGTTCGAAGAAAAAGAAATGCGGCATTGGTATCCTGAAGCAGATCTTGCAAAAGCGATTCCTTATAGAATGCTTTACAAAAAAGATTTTCGACCAGTGGATGCAAGCAAGCTGACAGATCTTTTCACTACGCGCAACCTGTGGGCGCTGGCGACCTTATTCGAAGCGGCAGCAAGCTACGATGATTTAAGATTGATGATAAATTCTTCGATAATAGTATCCAGTCGAATGGCACAACATCATGAAGGAGGCGGTGGCTACATTTCTGGTACGTATTACCTCCCAATCCTTTCAAAAGAACGAAATGTATTTACTGTTTTGATGGCGAAGCGGAGAGAGACCTTTGCTTCAAAGAACGACATAAATAAATCGATTCCATCACTCAACATTGTTATATCCAATCAAAACGCCTATAATATGTCATTAATAGCTTCTGATTCAATCGATTATATATTTACAGATCCACCATATTCCGACACAGTGCAATTTGGGGAGCTAAACTTTCTATGGGAAGCATGGCTCAATCTCGATACTCATTGGTTGGATGATGAAATCATTGTTAATGAAATCCGAGGTAAAACAGTTGACGAATGGGCGGACAAAATAAGGCAATCAATGAAGGAATGCTATCGCATTTTGAAGCCTAATCGATGGATTTCATTGTGTTATCATGATACCTCCGAATATATTTGGACAATAATACAAGATACTATGGCAGAAATAGGATTTTTGGCAGATAAAAACGAAAACGCTATTTTCATAGATACAGGTGGAAGGACATACAATCAATCAATTGCGGATAAGGTTACTAAAAGAGATTTGGTAATCAATTTTCGCAAGCCCACGACCGGTGAGGTAGGCGGCCCCGTTATCACCGAGCTGGACGACTTCGGCTCTTTCCAGGAGAAGGTCGTGATCATCATCACCGACTTCCTAGCAGATCATCCCGGCTCCACCAAGGATCATGTCTACGATGAGGTCGTCAGCCGCATGGTGCGCAAAGGTCAGATGGAGTCGCATCACTTTGAGGAGCTTCTCACCGAGGTGGCCGAGCCTGTCCAGTTCGAAAGCGAGCGCATGGCCCGATGGTATCTGAAACAGCAGGCTGAGGCCCAGGATGAGGCCGAGACCCGCAAAGAGGATGCTGCGGCAGCAACAGTATCCCGGCGCATCTCCGAGCTGCTTGCTAAAAATCCCGAAGCTGAAGGGGTCCACTACTCAGACATCTTCGAGCACTACATCTACGCCGTGCAGGACAAGCCCCGGCGCTCGCTGGCGGAATGGCTGGCCGATTACTACTACAAGAACGCAGACGGCACCTGGCGGCTTCCCGCAGACGAGGATGAGGAGCATCTAAAGCAAGAAGGCCGGGCCGCCGGTCTTTCTCGCAGCATCAAGCGCTATCTCTCTTATCTGGAGCAGAATATTCCTGTGCCAGAGAAGGAGAGGCCGGGCGACGCCACTCTTGCCGATTGGATACGCCACGCCAAGCGCTCCGGCCAATACAACGAAGGCAAGCTCCTCTATGAGAAAGGGGGCTTGCGGCTGGACCGGCTCTCTGAGGAGGGACAGATTAACGTGGATGAGGACTATATGGTCTGCGCCAGGATGCTCTCCCGCAAGGTTGAGGGCAGGGGCAGGAGGTAAACAATGGCAGAAAAGACCGATCTTCTCAGCTACAGAGAGAGCCTGGACAAAATATGCAAAGTGCCGGATGAGATCATCTCCGTCTACTCTTTAGAGCAGCACGTCTGGGCGGATGGGCACTCTGCCCAGGCCGTCAAAGAGCGCAGGCCGAACCTGACCACCATTGCCGAGTTTCAGATCGGCCCGGTGCTCCACTTCTTAAACGACATCTTTCGGCAGATGGCCGCGCCCTACCGGCCGGAGAGCCGGGAGAATCCCATCGGCCAGGGCTACTGGATCCAGGCCGAATTCGGCTCAGGCAAATCCCACCTGCTCTGCTTTTTGGCTGCCATGACCCTTGGGTCCGGAGACGCCTGGAAGATCGCCCTGGAAAAAGAACGATCTGCCGGACGGGGCAAATCCATCTACGCCTTCTGGGAAAACGGCCTGCAGGACAAGAGCACCTCCTCTCGGGGTATATTTGTCATCTCCAGAACTCTGATAGGCCACGGCGGCAAGTCTGGCGGCAGACTGGTGGACATCATCCTCAGATCAGCCAAAGAGCAGCTCCAACGAGAACTCGGCAAGAACATCTCCCTCTATCCCGCTGAACTTCTGGCCGAGCGGTTCCTGCACGGCGACCTGGAAAGGTACAGGGTGGATCTGGGCCGCTTTCTCAGAGACCCCAGATTCTTTGCCGAGGATGAGCAAGAAGACCTGGACAAATTTTTGCCCAACCTCCAGGACCCAAGGTACAGAGAAGCCTGTGGAAACAAGCTCTGGCGTTTCTATGATGAATACCTCCGGGTTCTGCCCATCCTGGACTCCGACCTGGAGGACATCCTGGCCCACATGGTCCGGGCAATACTCGCCGAGGGCTACAGCGGCGTGCTGCTGCTCCTGGATGAGATATCGCTTTTCATGAAGGATAGGGACGACAAACAGAGGTCTGAGGACGAGACCACCCTGGTAGTGCTCAGCAACCGATTGACCCGCGCCAAGAACCTACCCATTTGGACCGTCTGCACCGCCCAGCAGGCCATAATGTCCAAGATGAGCTACATGAACATCATCGCCGAAGACCGTCTCAAGCTGGTGCCTCTTCTCAGGGGCGAAAAGGACTACTACGATATCGTCCTCTCCAGAGTCCGGGAAATAGCCCGGCCTGATGCCACCGCCAGCTACTACTCCTACTACAAGAAAGGCTTCACCTGGCCTACATTCATAACTGAGGACGAATTCTCTCGCTTCTTCCCCTTCCATAAGCCTGCCATAGAGGTTCTCCGGGCCATAACATACGAGCTGACCACCACCAGGTCTGCCATCCACTTCATGCACCAGACCCTCAAGCACCATATGAAAGAGAAGAGAAACGAGCTGATCCGCCTCTGGGACTTCTTCGACGAGGCCCTGACCTACGAGGAGGACCCCAGCGGCACCTATGCAGCCATCACAGCTCTCAAGGCCCGAAGGGATATGGAATACCGGGTCTACGAATCCTGCAAAAAGCAGATAGACTCTGCCACCAAGGGCACCCTCAAGGTCTACCGGGACAGGTCAGTCAAGGCTCTTCAGGTCCTCTTTCTTTACCATATCGCCAAAATCCTCCAGCAGGGCATGACTCCTGAGGAGATCGCCAACTCGGTCCTCATAGAGCGCAGCCCCGACTCCATCATCGATGAGAACATCCAGCATTATGAATCATTGGCCGATGCTCTGAGCCGGGAACTTCCTCAGGTGGTGCGGGGTGCAGATGAAGAGAACCGGCCAAAATTCAGCTTCAAGCCCCAGGTCATCGATGACGGCTATAAGAGAAGATTTGAAAAAGCCAGGATCGAAGCGGAGTCAAGCGAGCAGCTCCGCTACAGGGCCTGGGAGCACCTCCTGGCCCTTGAATATTGGCCGGTTACCAACCGCCAGATGACCTTCGACATGTCCTTTGAGACCGAATCCATCTTCAAGGACATCTCACCTTTCGTCGGCGGCTGGGAGAAAGGGATTGGGAATACCGCCAAGCACGACAGAATCACACTAACCCTTCCCTGGCAGAACCGTGAGATCCAGGGGAATGTGGAGATGATCAAGCTGGACCGGGCCTTGAGAGAGTCAATCCCTCTGCCGGGCATAGATTCCTCTGAAACCGATCAGGACTTCGCCGTCTTCGTCGGCATCCGGCCCATGGATCAGGATCAGGTTCAGGAGCTTCTTTCCAGGAGAAACGATCCCAGAATCATAATCTGGAC
>DAWB01000101.1:0-1474 GCA_002505805.1 Methanosaeta sp. UBA80
TTGTCTATTTTATTTTGCGTCAATGACTTAGGGCTTTGCAGATTACTATTGCAGATAGTTCTCTATCTCAGATAGCTTATCCACATCGCTCTTGCTGATGCTCGACTCCGCCACCACCTTCTCCTGCACCTCAATGGGAGCGCGGCTGCGTAGAGCCAGGGCCAGGCAGTCGCTGGGCCGGGCATCTATCTCGCTCTGCCGGCCATCGCTTTTGATGGTCAGCCGAGCGTAATATATGCCCCCATCCAGGTCATCAATGAGCACGCCGGTTATGCTGGCGGATAAAAACTCCAGGACGGATATGAAGAGATCATGGGTCATGGGCCGGGGCGAGAGCTCTCCGGTAAGGGCATGATGAATGGATATGGCCTCGGAGAGTCCGACGAATATGGGCACTATGCGGGAGAGCTCATCCTCCAGCAAAACCACTGGAGCAGGTGAGCCTCCCTCCGCCTCTGCGATGTAAACCCCTTTTACCTTTACCGGGACCGGTGCCTCCATGATCCTCTCTCCCCCATTCATCTTATAAATCTCCGGCGATCAAAATTCATGAGCAGGATTTCTCTCTCACGCTCTTGTTCCAGAGGACACTGCATCTATCATTGAAGATGGAGATGATTGGTCGGATCAATCCCGATCTATTGCGATCCTCACGCAGACCCCTTCGATATCCCAGTCCTTGACCAGCTTGCCCCTTAATTCCAGGCCCAGGCCAAGCTGGAAGTTTGAGGCGCGAACCTCTCCTGCGATATGCTCCTTCTTTAAGAGGGCCAGATCCAGTATGGGCTTGCTCTCTATGTCCACCTCGGCCCGAATCTGATCCTCCACCTTGAGGTCCATCTCCTTTCTCATATCCTGAATGCGGCGGATGATCTCCCGGGCATAGCCCTCCGATTCCAGCTCGGGAGTGAGGGTGATGTCCACATAGACCAAGCCGCGAGAGAAGTCGGCGGCAGGCAAATTTTCCGGCGGCAGCTCTTTGATTGCGACCATCTCTGAGTTTACGCGGTATTCCTTTCCGCCATAGGATAAGGCGGCATCGCAGCCAGAATCAAGCTGTCTCTTGATATCAAAGGGATCGGCAGCCTCCAGGGCGGCAACCACCGCCTTGGCCTCGCCCTTGTAAACCGGCCCTATCTTCTTATGAACCGGTGAGATCTCCAGGTCCATTTTTGGCTTTTCGCCCGGCGGCAGTACAGTGATCTTCTTGGCATTGGTCTGGCCCTTGAGCACCCCCACCAGATCGCCCAGGTCCACTGCCTCTTTGTCAGGAGATATAACGATCTCGGATACAGGCCAGCGCAACTTGCGGCCTCCCTTCTGGCGGGCGTTTGACCCGGCCATGGAAATCTCCCGAACCAGGGACATGCTCTCTTCCAATTTGCAGTCGATTCTGGCGGCATCAACGACAGGCCAATCGCACATATGAACCGATGGGGCAGCAGATCCGTCCAGGCCTCGCACCAGATTCTGG
>DAWB01000101.1:1485-3764 GCA_002505805.1 Methanosaeta sp. UBA80
GCGTGAATGGAGCCATGACCCGGCTGAGCTTGACCAGCACCTCATAGATGGTGGCATAGGCGGCCAGCTTGTCCGGATCGTCCTGCTCGATCCAGGTGCGGGGGCGGACCAATTGGATGTACCAGCGGGATAAGTCCTCCAGAATGAACTCGGATATGGAGCGTACGATGCGGTGCAACTGATAGGCCTCCATCTCCTTTGTGACCTCGCCTATGAGGCTGTTGATGCGGGAGAGTATCCAGCGGTCCTCAGGGCGCAGGCTCTTCTCATAGCGGGAGAGGTCTGCCTTCTCTGCATCAAAGCCATCCAGGACCATATAGGGCAGGGCAAAGCGGTAGGCATTCCAGAAGATATTGAGCATCCTGGCGGTGTTCTCCACCGACTCCCAGGAGAAGTGCAGGTCCTCCCATGGCGCGTTAGCCCCCAGGACATAGAAGCGAAGGATGTCTGCTCCGAATTTCTGAACGACCTCCTCCGGCTGGACGATGTTGCCAATGCTCTTGGACATCTTGCGTCCCTGGTCGTCCAGGGTGAATCCGTGCATGAGGACGCTCTTGTAAGGAGCCCGCCCGAAGGAGACCATGGCTGCTCCCAGCTGAGAGTAGAACCAGCCCCGGGTCTGGNNGTGCCCCTCGGTGATGAAGTCGGCCGGCCACCATTCATTGAAATCCTCTTCATGGCTGGGGAACCGGAGTGTAGCCCAGGAGGCCACAGCGCTGTCAAACCAGACATCGAAGACATCCGGGGAGCGCTTCATCTTGCCTCCGCAGGGGCAGTCCAAAAGAATCGAGTCCACCTCCGGGCGGTGCAGATCGTCTATCTTGCGGCCCGCCCTCTCCTCCAGTTCCGCCGCCGTGCCTATCACCTCCAGGTGGCCGCAGGCGGGACAGCTCCAGATGGGAAGGGGAATTCCCCAGTACCTCTGCCGAGAGATGCACCAGTCCCGGGCGTTGTTGATCCAGTCGGCAAACCTCGCCGACCCTGCCCACTCCGGATACCAGGTCACCCGGGAGATCTCGTCCAGCATCCTGTCCCGCAGCTCGGATATGCGGAGGAACCACTGGGAGGTGGCGATGAATATGATGGGGGTCTTGCAGCGCCAGCAGTGGCCGTAGCGGTGCGCCAGACGACCCTGTGCCAGGAGTCTTTCTTTCTCCTCCAAATCGGCAATGACCAGGCTGTCTGCCTCCTTGACATAGAGCCCCTGGTACTTCTCGCCAGCCTCGGCTGTGTACCGGCCGTCCTCCCCCACGGGGCAGAAGATCTCCAGATGATGGTTCATCCCCAACTCGTAGTCCTCCAGACCGTGTCCCGGAGCTATGTGAACGCATCCGGTGTTCTCCGCAGCCACGAAGTCGGCGGCATAGACGCCGTGCACTATCTCCTTCTGCCGGGGGACCATATCACCCAGCGGGTGCTCATAATGAAGCTCTTGCATCTGCTCTGCAGATAGTACGCCCAGCAGCTCATAGTCCTGATAGCGCCCGGTTTTAAGAACCGACTCCACCAGATCGGAGGCCATGATCAGGATCTCTGGCCGCCCGTCCTTCCAGGCCCGAACTTTCGAGTACTGGAAGCTGGGATTAACCGCCACGGCCACATTGGCCGGTATAGTCCAGGGTGTGGTGGTCCAGATGACGATGAAGGTGTTCTCCTCACCCAGAAGGGGGAACTTGACATAGATGGAGTAATCGGTCTCATCCCAGTACTCCACCTCCGAGTCGGCGATAGCCGTCTCGCACCGGGGGCACCAGTTGACCACCCGCAGGCCTCTTTCCAGGAGGTTATGCTCATGGGCTTTTTTCAGAGTCCACCAGGCCGCCTCCAGATACTCGTTCTTGAGGGTCATATAGGGATCGTCCCAGTCCAACCAGGCGCCTAAGATTTTGAACTGGGCGGTCATGTCGTCCTTCTGCCTCAGCGCAAATTCCTTGCATCTCTCTATGAACCTGTCCACGCCATAGGCCTCGATGTCCTTCTTGCTCCTAAAGCCGAAGGACTCCTCCACCTTGACCTCTATGGGCAGGCCGTGCATATCCCAGNNCTTGATCACCTTGTTCCAGGCGGTGCCCAGGTGAATGCGGCCGGTGGTGTATGGGGGGCCGTCCACGAAGAAGAACTTCTTGCCGCCCACTCGCAGCTGCCGGACCTTATGATAGGTATCGTCCCTCTCCCAGAGGGATCTGATCTGGTTTTCCAACTCCCGTGCGTTATACTGTCCTGCCACCTCAGAGATCAATTACAGTTCCTCCGAAAAACGATTGGCCATCATGATGCAC
>DAWB01000094.1:0-463 GCA_002505805.1 Methanosaeta sp. UBA80
CAACTTCAGCGCCAGGACGGTCATCTCACCAGATCCCAACCTCTCCATAGGGGAGGTGGGAGTGCCCATGGACATCGCCATGGAGCTGTCCGTTCCCATGATCGCCAACTCCCGCAACATGGAGATGGTCAAGACCTATGTCCGGCGGGGCCCCGATCGCCATCCCGGCGTCAATTATGTCACCCGCCCGGACCAGAGAAGGGTCAAGGTCACAGACAAAAACTGCGAGGAGGTGGCGGAGCAGATCGATATCGGCTGGAAGATCGACCGGCAGCTCTCCGATGGCGATATAGTCCTATTCAACCGCCAGCCCTCCCTGCACCGCATGTCCATCATGTCCCACCGGGTCAAGGTCATGCCTTACAAGACCTTCCGGCTCAATCCTGCCGTCTGCCCGCCCTATAACGCCGACTTCGACGGTGACGAGATGAACATGCACGTGCCCCAGACCGAGGAGGCCCGG
>DAWB01000094.1:497-976 GCA_002505805.1 Methanosaeta sp. UBA80
TGTCACCGGCTCCTTTTTGCTGACCCATGGCAGAAAGCCCATCGACCGGCGAGGAGTGATGGAGCTACTAAAGAAGTTCGACATACCAGAGCTGCCCGAACCGGCCGGCATCGCCGAAGGCCAGCCCTACTGGACGGGAAAGCAGGTATTCAGCCTGATCCTGCCCCGGGGCCTGAACCTCTCCTTCAAGGCCGACTTCTGCTACAACTGCGACGTATGCCGGGGCGTGGAATGCGAGAACGATGCTTTTGTGGTTATAGAGGACGGAAAGCTCCTCCAGGGCACCATAGATGCCGAGGCGGTGGGGGCCTTCAAGGGCAAGATAACCGACCGGATAATAAAGGAGTACAGTCCCACCGTGGCCAGCGAGTTTTTGGATCGCATGACCAGGCTGGCTTTGCGAGGCATCATGCATGCCGGATTCTCCTTCGGCATAGACGATGAGGACATCCCCAAGGCGGCGGTGGAGCAGATCGAGG
>DAWB01000094.1:1031-2840 GCA_002505805.1 Methanosaeta sp. UBA80
CTGGAGATGAGGATCATGCAGACTCTAGGAAAGGCCAGGGATACGGCGGGCAAGATCGCCGGCCGGCATCTGGGACTGGACAACTCCGGAGTGGTCATGGCAGTAAGCGGAGCGCGCGGCAGCATGCTCAATCTCACCCAGATGGCGGCCTGCGTCGGCCAGCAATCCGTGCGAGGGGAAAGGATTATGCGCGGCTACGCCGGACGGACCCTGCCCCACTTCAGAAGGGGCGATCTGGGCCCGGAGGCGCACGGCTTTGTGGAGTCCAGTTATAAGGACGGCCTCAACCCCACAGAGTTCTTTTTCCACGCCATAGGTGGCAGGGAGGGTCTGGTGGATACGGCCATCAGGACATCTCAGAGCGGATACCTGCAGCGTCGCCTGGTCAATGCCCTACAAGACCTCGAGGTCAAGTACGATGGCACAGTCAAGGAGACCCGGGGAATGATAGTGCAGTTCCAGTACGGCGAGGACGGTGTGGATGCCTCTCGACGGGACTATGCCAGCGGCGACAATGTGAAGCGAATCATCAAGAGCGTGCTCCAGAAGGGGCCGGAGGAGTCGGCATGAGTCTCACGGATAAGGAGATCACAGAGAGGCTGGAAGGACTGGACCTTCCCGACAGCATTAAAGAGGCCATGAAGTCCGGCCTGGAGGGGGCCTCCCTCAGCAAAGAGCAGATGGATGAGATCGTGGCCATGGTCAGCGCCGATTACAAACACTCCCGTGTGGAGCCCTGCGAGGCGGTGGGCGTGGTTGCCGCCCAGTCCATCGGAGAGCCCGGAACACAGCTTACNNCGCCCAGTCCATCGGAGAGCCCGGCACCCAGATGACCATGCGTACCTTCCACTATGCCGGTGTGGCCGAGATCAACGTTACTCTGGGCCTGCCCCGGCTCATAGAGATCGTGGACGCCAGAAAGATCCCCTCCACTCCCACCATGACCATAAAGCTGGCTCCGGATTATGCTCACGACCGGGACCTGGCACGAGAGGTGGCCTGGGCCATAGAGTCCACCTCCATACTCCATCTGGGATCCATCGCCACCGACCTGGCAGAGATGAATGTGATCATCGAGCTGAATTCAGGGGCCATGGAGCAGAGGAAGATCACCGCCGAGGAGGTTGCGGCCAGGCTTAAAGAGGAGACTGGCCTTGATGTGGATCAGAAGGAGAATCTTCTGGTCATGGCTCCTGAGGAGCCCTCCTACCGGGAGCTGCTCCAGCTGGTGGAGAAGATCAAGAAGATATCCCTCAAAGGTGTGGAGGGCATCAAGCGGGTGGTCATAAGGAAGGAGGGCGATGAGTATATCCTCTACACCGAGGGCTCGTCGCTGAAGAAGGTGATGCAGTTTAATGGCGTCGATCCCACCCGGATCAAGACCAACAACATCAATGAGATCGGAGAGGTGCTGGGCATAGAGGCAGCCCGGAATGCGATTATCAATGAGGCAACTGATACCCTTCGCGAGCAGGGTCTCTCTGTGGATGTGCGCCATATCATGCTGGTGGCGGACNNGAAGGCCAGCGTTCTGGCCAGAGCCGCTTTCGAGGTCACCGTCAATCATATACTGGACGCGGCGGTTCGCGGCGATGTGGACGACCTGCGGGGAGTGACCGAGAATGTGATCGTGGGCCAGCCCATACAGCTGGGCACCGGCGATGTGACACTGGTAGCAAGCAAGAGATGAGGTGTTAACGATGATTAACGTAGATAGAGCCCTTAGAAGCTCAATTAGAACCGGAAAAGTGGTGCTGGGATCGAATGGGACCGTAGAAGCGGGGATTGGCGGACAGGCAAAGCTCATAG
>DAWB01000063.1 GCA_002505805.1 Methanosaeta sp. UBA80
TCGCCGCCCTCAAGCCCTGGGAGGAGGAGGAGATCGCAGTGGTCAAGAAGCCGGAGAAGAAGAAGACGGCGGAGGACAGGAAGAGGACCAAGCGCGTTTTCCGCAATGCGAACCTGGTCTTGAGCTACGGCAAGACCGCGGCCATAGCTTTAGCCAGCCGGGGGCTGGGGCCGGAGACGGCGGCGCGGGTTGTTGGAAAGCGACAGAAGGACGAGATGGAGTTCTACCGGGATATACTCAAGGCGGAGAGGGAATACGCCAGGACGAAGAGGTTCTGGGGATGAGATTCGATTCATTTATACCAATATAAGCTCCACCAAATCAGCTTTTTTCGCTTCGCCGGAAGATTTGATATACCCTGATGTTTTCTCTCATGGCAGAGCATAGCACAGAGAAATCAAATTCAATCAGGGTATGGAAATGAACTACTGGCAACCAAAGTATGAACTCATGCAGAGGAGAGAGCTTGAGGAGCTGCAGCTTCGCCGGCTCAAGAGCGTGGCAGAGAAAGTTTGCAATAGCGTCCCCTTTTATCACCGGAAATTCCAGGAGGCGGGAGTAACTCCAGAAGACATCAAGAGCCTGGCGGACATNNAGAAAGCAGGATCTGCGAGACAATTATCCCTTCGGCCTCTTCGCCGTGCCCCGGGAGGAGGTGGTGCGGGTGCATGCCTCGTCCGGTACCACCGGCAAGCCCACAGTGGTGGGATATACGGCCAAGGATATCGAGACCTGGTCCGACCTCATGGCCCGGGACTTCGTCATGGTCGGAGTGGAGAAGAAGGACATCTTTCAGAATGCAGTCAACTACGGCTTTTTCACCGGCGGCCTCGGCGTGCACTACGGCATCGAGAGGATGGGAGCCATGGCTGTTCCCTCCGGTGTGGGCAACACCGAACGCCAGCTGGAGATTATGATGGACTTCGGGGTGACAGTGCTGCACTGCACACCCTCATATGCCCTCTATTTGGCGGAGACGGCCAAGGCCAGAGGCGTGGTGGACAAGCTTAACCTCCGCATAGGCTGCTTTGGAGCCGAGCCCTGGTCCGACGAGTCCAGAAGAGAGCTGGAGGAGGCCCTGAACATCAAGGCCTACGACTCCTATGGCCTCTCGGAGATGATGGGGCCGGGTGTGGCCTTTGAGTGCCAGGAGCAGGACGGCCTGCACATCTGGGAGGACCACTTCCTGNNTCGAGATCCTGGACAAGAACGAGCAGCCCTGCGCCCCGGGAGAGCCGGGCGAGCTGGTCATCACCTCCCTGACCAAGGAGGCCATGCCCCTCATAAGATATCACACCGGGGATGTGACCTATATCATGGAGGAGAGTTGCCCCTGCGGACGCACCAGCCGAAAGCTGCACCGCTTCCTGGGCCGGGCCGATGATATGCTCATAGTCAGAGGGATCAACGTCTTCCCCAGCCAGATCGAGTCCGTCATCATGCAGATACCGCAGATCAGCCCCCACNNTTCCCCAGCCAGATCGAGGATGTCCTGGTAAGCATACCGGAGATAGGAAGCTACTTCCAGGTTATAGTAGACAGAAAGAAGCACGGCCTGGATGAGATCAGCATCCAGGTGGAGCTGAAGGACGAAGCCTTTACCGGCGAGCTATCCGATCTGGCTCGGATCCAGAAGAAGACCGAGGAGAAGCTGAAGAGCGTCCTCAACGTTAGAAGCAAGATCGAGCTGGTGGAGAAGGGCTCCATCCCCCGCACCGCCGGAAAGTCCAAGAAGGTCGTGGACCGGCGCGATGTCTACTCCAAGGACGAAAAGGAGAAAAAGTAAATCGCCTTTGATTTAGTTACAAGCCCTGAAGGCAGGGCTTGATTCAATTTTTCCGGCTAAGTCGGATCTTTAAAGGATCCCTACTTTATCATTTCCTTATCTGGTCACCTGGCTGATCAGCTCCTGGTCCATGACAGAGCCCTCATCTACTGCTGAGAGCAGCTCATCATGGATGGAGCTCTGGGAATAGTAGAGCGTCACCAGGACTCCGGCATCCTTAGCTGCCTCGATGGCGGGCATAAAGTCGCTATCTCCGGTGACCAAGACCGCCTTCTGAATCATCCTGCCGCAGCTCAGGCGCACCAGGTCCGCAGCCAGGGCGATGTCCACCCTCTTTTGAATGAACTCTCCACCCACGCATCCCAGCCGGCCCAGCTTCACCTCGAAGCGGGGCAGCTTTCGCAGGGTGTAGACGAACTTATCCATGGAGGCAAATCTGCGCCTCTCCTCCTCCGTGGGGGGGCAGCTCTGGTAGGGCATGCAGTTGTAGTAATATGTCCGCAGCCTCTCATATTTGCCGCAAAGGATGTCCGAAAATCGAGCCAGATCGATCTTGGGCTTTCCAAAATCAACATCAAGAATCTTGGTTAAATAAGCACCATCTATAAATACCGCTGCACGGTTTGACAAAATCTTTTCCCACCCTAAATTATAATTACTGCCGTCCCCTCCGAACGGCAGTGTACATTATGCCTGTTCACTTTCTCCATTGCTGATATATCTAAGTTGCGTTTGATCATACCCATCTCCTGGGATGCCCTTATCCCTGCCCGGATATAAGTAAGTATGGTACATTTCCTCTCTGCCACCATTGCAATGGCCGCGAAGGCATAGGCAGGAAGATTCTGCATTCAGAAATTGTTCCGAATGGGAAACTCAACAGTTGCCAGTTGGTCGATCAATCTCTAGAGTCCTGCTCTCTTCGCCTTTCCCCGCTTTATGCAATCTACCGATCAATCAAGAAAGCGTTGTATGCGCAGAATCTTGCATTCTGGAGGCATCATCGCCATATTTCACTTAGGCCCCATCCTCTGATCCCAAACTTGAAGCGATCTGCCCGAGGCAGCAAGAGCAATCCGGACCATGCTGCTTATGCTCCACTATGCCTCAGATTTGCCTTCATCTATGCTTTCATTCTCCTATAGCCTCTACCGGGTCCATCTTGGAGGCCTTCCAGGCGGGATACATTCCGGCCACAAAGTTAACCAGAAGAGCGAATAGCATGGCGTAAATGAAGAACTCCGGGCTCATGACAACCGTCATTTTTGATACCATGTAGATCTCAGAGGGAAGCTCTATATCATAAGACATAATGAGATTTGCTGCCAGATAGGCCAGAATGCTGCCCAGCAGTGCAGCAGGGGGAGCCAGTATCAGGCTCTCCAGCAGGAATATCTTGAGTATTGACCGGCGGGTGGCACCCATGGCCATGAGAATGCCGATTTCCTTGGTTCTTCTGCTTATGATCATGATCATGGTGTTGGCTATGCCAAAGCCGGCAATGATGAAGATCAAAAAATAAAAAATATTAATAAACCATTTCTGGGTCTCAATCAGCTTGAGTATATCTTCATTCATATCCTGCCAGGATTTGGATTGATAGCGAAAGCTGGAGCGGAGATCGGAGACTATGTAGGGCGCCTGGTATATGTCCGCTACTCTGGCATCCACCTCTGAAACTACATCCCCTTTCCCCACCAGATCCTGAGCTGTGCTTAGAGGGATGTAAATCTGGGACCTGTCCCTGGCCGAACCAGTCTCAAAGAGTCCGGCCACACGAAGTTTCGCCGATTGATTGCCACGGGCCAGGATAAAGTCGTCTTCAAGGTCCAGCTTCAGCTCTTCAGCCAGCTTGGTTCCCACAAAGGCAGAGAGCTTTCTGCTGCGCAGATCCTGAAAGTCTCCTCCCACAATGTCCTCTTCCACCTTCATCAGCCGGTTCTCGTCGGCAGGATCTATGCCCAGGAATTCCACTCCTCTGACCTTATCTTTGTACTTGGCTCCCGCCTTTCCCGATAGCCTTGCCGAGACCGCCTCCACCCCGGGATATTCCCATAAAAATGAAGAGACAGTTCGGTAGAGGTAAATGTAGGTCTCATCCTCTTTAGGCTGGACATAGATGTGAGGATTGTTCTCCACAGTGGAAGTGATGATCTCCTGCTCAAAGCCCCCCAGGAGACCCATGAAGACCACGATCACAGCCACAGCCAAGCTCACCGCAGCAACGGTGAAAGACGCCATTTTCGGATTCCTGAGAATATGATTGCTGGCTACGGTAAGCTCGTACATCTTGCCTTCATTTTCCTTTGCTTATCCTTAATTTTTCATCATCCATTGATGGCTATAGCCGGATCGAGCCGGGATGCCTTCCAGGCTGGATACAGGCCTGCCAGTACGCTGAGAGCAGCAGCCAGGAGCACTATAGACAGGAAGCTATCGGCATTGATCATCACCGGGAGAGTGATCTCCTGGCCGCCGGGAGCTTCCATCTTGATCTCCAGGCTTTTTAGATAAAAGGCCACAGCCAGTCCCAGGACCGCCCCCGCCAGGCCTCCTAAAAGGCCCAGAATTCCGCTCTCCAGGAGGAAGATATTCATAATATTCCTGCCGCTGGCCCCCATGGCCATGAACATCCCTATCTCCGAGGTCTTCTCATTGACCAGCATGTACATCACACTGCCGATTCCAAAAGCGGCTATAATCAATATCAATAGCATAACCAGATTGTTTTGGAACTCTTCAATGGCCAGCGTCTTCAGGATTTCGGGGTAAAGAGCCTGCCAGCTCTCGGCCTTATATCCATATCCCCGCAGAATTGCCGCAACGCCATCAGCCAAATAGACATCCTCCAGCTTTATGTCTACGGAAGAGACCACGTCTCCCTCACCGACAAAGTCCCTGGCAGTGGATAGGGAAACAAATGCAAGATTCTCCGGCCAGCCGGTAGGCAGGCTGAAAATGCCCGAGACGACCAGGCTGGTGCTCCTGGCATCGGGAAAGCTGACATAGACAGTCTGGCCAAGCTTCACATTGAGCATTTTTGCCGTCTTTTCCCCCAGGACCACCTTCCTTCCGTCCTGGATGGAAGCCAGACTGCCCTGGTAGACATACTTGCCTATGTTGTAGATCTCATCCATATCATGGGGATTGACGCCGGTCAGATCCACATTCTCCACATTGTCCTTGTAGCTGAATGTGGCCGGTGCGCCCAGGCCGGGCGATACCGCCACCACCCCAGGAATAGCCCAGATCCTGTCCATGAGGCTGTGGTAGAGGTAAATGTATTCCTCTTCCTCCCTGGGTGTGACAGTGACATGAGGAAGGTCCTCCACGATGATATCAAAGAGCATCTCCTGAAAGCCGTCTTGCATGGATATGGATATTAGAGATATGGCCACGGCCAGGGCTATGGCTGCTATGGAAAGGAAGGTTCCCCTTCTGCGATAGGCTATATGCCTGCGAACCACAGAGATCTCGAAGGCCGGGAGAAGGCCGTCGCTCATGCCGGAAACACCAGTGGAAAGATGAGAAGCCATCAGTTATCAAGTTACTGCATCCTTGTGAGAAAAAGGGGGCGACTGCTGCAAAGGAGGAAGCATGCAGCAAGAATTAAGAGAATTTGGAAAGAGACTTGAGAAAGAGACTTAGGATCAAAATCGTATGGCAAGCCCTAATAAACCTGAAGCTACGATCCCTGCCATAGAAGAGTGATTATGATAGATGATGATTTGGAGAAAGCCAGGGATAGCATCCTGACCACTGCCAGGAGGATTATATCCTTGGGCCCCATATGCGATAGCTGCCTGGGGCGGCAGTTTGCCATGCTAGCCACGGGATTTACCAATGCCGAGAGGGGGCGCTCTCTCAAGTCCGTCATGGCCATGCAGGCCTCTGCGAACGAGGACCGAGCATTCCTGGAAGAGCTGGCCCCATCCTTTCCGCCGGCACGCCTCAAGCTGGGAAGAAAGGGCGAGGATGATGCCCCATGCAGCGTATGCCTGGGTGAGATGGCCCCGGCAAATCTTGATCTCTGGGCGGAAAGGGCGGCTTCAGCTCTGAACGGATGGGATTACAGGACTCTGCTTGTGGGCACCCTGATGTCCGGACTGCTGGCGGAGAACGAGGAACTGATTGTGGCCGATGGCGGCTCTTTGCATGCCGAGCCCTTCAAGTCGGAGCTCAATCGCGAGGTGGGAAAGAGGCTCTCCGCTCTGGTGGGCAAGTCGGTTGATTTAAAGAGCCCGGATATGGTGGTCCACCTCAACCTGGAAAAGGGGGAGGTACAGCTGCAGGTATCATCCATTTTCATTCGCGGCCGCTATCGCAAGCTGGTGCGGGGCATCCCCCAGACCCGCTGGCCCTGTCGCGAGTGCCGCGGTCGGGGTTGCCAGCGCTGCGAGGGCACGGGACGGATGTACCAGGAATCTGTGGATGAGCTGATCCGGCCGGCGGTGATGCAGGCTGCCGGAGCCGAGGATACCGTATTTCACGGAGCGGGCCGCGAGGATATCGACGCCAGAATGCTGGGCAGCGGCCGGCCTTTCATCGTGGAGGCTGTCCGGCCCCGCATCAGGAAGATCGACCTGGCCCTCCTGGAGCAGGAGATCTGCCGCCAGGCGGAGGGCAAGGTAGAGGTCACAGGGCTCTCCTGGGCCGATTCAGCCATGGTAGAGCGGCTGAAAGAGGCTGCTTTTGAAAAGACTTATTCTGCTCTGATCCGGCTGGGTGGGGAGGTGGCAGAAGAAAAGCTTAAATCCGTCTTGAAGGAATTAGAAGGGTCGATCGATCAGCGTACCCCCACTCGCGTCTCCCACCGCAGGGCAGATAAGATCAGGGTGAGGAGAGTATACAGAGCGGAATTAATAGAGATGCAGGGCAATATGGCCCGAATTGAGATCAGAGGCGACAGCGGCCTTTATATCAAGGAACTCGTCTCCGGAGACGGAGGCAGAACCAGCCCCAACCTGGCCGAAGCCCTTAAGGTAGACGCGATCGTCGAAGAACTGGATGTAATAGATGTAGGTGGAGAANNCAGATGGCACATCATCACGGAATGAAGAAAAAGTCAAGAGATAAGATGAGCAAGACGGTCAGGGCCAGGGGAATATCCCCCGTGGTCAGGGCGATCCAGGAGTTCGAGAAGGGCGCAAAGGTTCATGTGCTTATCGATCCCAGCATACATAAAGGCATGCCTCACCCCAGGTTCCATGGAAAGACGGGCGAGGTCGTGGGTAAGAGGGGCAGGGCTTTTGTGCTTAAAGTCACAGATGGCGACGCCACCAAGACCCTGATCGCATTACCAGAACACCTAACGGCACAGAAATAGATGATTGTCAAGAGCGTCTTGCAGGAGGATCTTCTGACCCTGGCGGAGGTCAGAGAGATCCTGGACCAGATTCGGGAGAGGCGTTCCGAGGAAGAGGAACTGGGCTACGAGCTGCGCCGGGCCATCCGTCATGCCGAGATATTCAGCAAGGGCACTGCGGAGGAGAGCCGGGCACTGGTAGCCGAGCTCATGAAGCTGGGAAAGATGAACCTGGAGATTGCAGTAAAAATCGCCGATGTCAAACCTGTGAACAAGGATG
>DAWB01000140.1 GCA_002505805.1 Methanosaeta sp. UBA80
CTTGCCGGTCATGGCCGTGATGGCGATCTTCCTGAGAAGATCTTCATCTTTTGCCGAGACCTCTATGGCCAGGCCTTTTAGGATCTCCATGGACTTGTCAGCCGCAGCTCTATAGCCTGCCGCAATTACCGTAGGATGAATCTCCTGCTCCAGGAGTTCTTCTGCCTGCTTGAGCAGCTCTCCGGCAAGCACAACAGCGGTTGTTGTGCCATCTCCTACCTCCTGGTCCTGGGTCTTGGCAATTTCCACCATCATCTTGGCTGCTGGATGCTCTATATCCATTTCTTTTAGAATGGTTACGCCGTCATTGGTGATNNCAGCATTTTGTCCATGCCCTTGGGGCCGAGAGTGGTTCTCACTGCGCCGGAAACGGCCTTGGCCGCCATTATATTCGATCTCTGTGCATCTCTTCCGGCAGTCCTCTGGCTGCCTTCTCTGAGAATGTATATGGGTGTGCCACTGAATTGTCCAGCCATTAATTACCTCGAACAATATAAATTTAACATTTTACTATTGAATAAACTTCTATATAAAGGCATTCCTATATGGTCATAGCCAAAACCGAATATCATCCGTTTTCACCAGAGCGATTGCAATAAACTGTGGTGATCTTCTCGGCACAAAACCTCGAAACTCAATCTGAGGCTGATGGACTTAGGAATCCAGTAAATATATTTCACTTCTCCAGCACCAAAAGGAGTGCACGTTGTTTTGTGCATTGGAGCCTTCTCGCATGGGAAAGACAGCTTGCGGTGGGCAATAAATTTAAATAAAAAAATTAAAATAGTTTAAAATCCTGGGCCGTCAGGAATTCCATCACCTGAATTGGGTGCAGGTCCAGGCGATTTTGGATCAGGATTTCCTCCTGCCGGGATCACATCGGATTGGCCTGCTCGTTCTTGATTCTGCATGCAATCATCGGGGCAGGGGCATATACATCCCTCATTATAAGGACATGTCGCCCCCTGATTTCCTGCCCCAACTGCTGGTGCAACGACGGTGCTCAAAAAAGCAATTACAGCCACTATTGCTAGCTTTCTAATTTTAATCACCAATATGTTACGACGTTTAACGTATATAATTCTTTTCCTTAACGTCGATTGTTAACAATAGTTATGAATTGCCGCCTGGAGCTACGTCAGCCGGCAGGGATTTTCAGATCTCAGGGCAGCAATTGTGCACCAATCACATTCGCCCCGCGCATTCCTCGAGCTTATACCCTGAGCGGGGCGAAGTATACTTTCATGGACCTCGAACTGCATCCTTCCATCACCCTCCAGGACAGGGCCTGGCATATCCTGGTGGCTCCTCTCCCCATGCTCATCGCCGCCCTGAACCGGCACCTTGAGCTGCAGAGATTCGAGGTTCTCTATATCTGCGGCAACTACTCCCGGGTCCTGAGCAGCCTGGACCGCAGGTTCACCACACTGCAGGTCCGCCGGGCCTTCACCGTCTTCCAGCTCATGACCGTTCTGGAGGAAAGCTGCCACAGCCTGCTGATAATAGAGCATGATCCTCTCCTCTATCAGGATGCAGAGGATATGGCCGAGTATGTTTCCCAGGCCATGAGGGCGGCGGCGAGGCAGAGCACAGTTCTTCTCTACTCCCCGGCATCCGACCCCTCTCTGGAGGTGATGACCGGCTATGCTCATAGAGTATTTTACTTTGGACGGGGGCCGGAAGCATCGCCGAGGCCTTCTGCTAAGAGCTGTAGAAAGGCTCAGGCGCAATGCAGCCAGAGCACCTTGGAGGCCTTCTGATGGGCAGAAGCTTTGAGAGCGTACGAATGGGTGCAGCAGAGGTCTCCACTCGCTGGGCCAGAGCCGGCCGGGCCATGAAAAAGGAGGACCAGGGCTATGCAAGGGATTTGGCGGCAATGGCCAAGAAGCACTCCAGCGAGGCCTTTTATGCTTTGGACGACCCCCTGGAGGCGGCGGTATTCTCCGCTCTCATCGAGCTGCTGAAAAAGGTAGAAGAGCAAAGAGCGGGCAAGAAAGACCCTGATAGCAGCAAAAGCAGCGAAAGGTAATACTACTTTCCCGGAGTGTCTATCTCAATTCAATTCCGACCCGCCAGGGCCCCGGCACCCCCGCCATCTCCGGCCCGGAATCATACGTCGCACCTCTTTCTTGTAAGCCGCATACTCCTCACCGAACTGGTGGGCGAGCCTGCTCTCCCAGTGCAATGAGCCCAGGAAGAGATAGACCGTGGCCAGAAGGTAGACCGGCAGCATATTCTCGGTCATAAAGGGGGTCAGCCAGAGGAGAAGAAATCCGGAGAGGAGAAATGGGTCCCGGATCCAGCAGTATATCCCTTTTATCCCCAAAGCAAATCCCTGTGGGCTGCCCGGCCCGGCCAGCTGGGCCCGGATCAGGAAGCGGTGCGGCGCATCCAGAAAGGCCCTCAGGGAAGCGAGGCCAATCAAAAGCTGCAGGGCAAAGAAGATCCAGATCCAGGGGCTGGGCAGGATGTAAAGCAGCCTTCCCGGCCGGTAAATGATCAGAGCGACCAGGGGAAGAAGGGTGACCGCTGCCATGGCGGAAAAGAATACGGGATACCAGGGGTCCACCCGGGAGCCAAAACGCTTGCGAGCTATGCTCTTTACCGGCAGGCTGGCCAGAATGCTGTGCAGGGCGGCAAATCCCACCAGATAGAGGGCGAGGTAGAGGGTATAGCTATCCATTTTCCAGGAACCTCCTGTTGCTCTGAAAACCAATTCCCTATTAATTTGCCCCGCCTGCTATTAGCCGGTTATGCCCTCTCCGGCCCCTCATGAAAAGCCACCGTGGCTTTGGATGATCTGGCGGGCCTTGAGAGCGCTGATGTTCTTGTCCTTTATCTCCAGCATCAGGTCATAGTCCAGTCCGGCCGTCTCTTGGACGAATTGCCTGAACTCTTCTTCATCTATGGCCTGGGCATGCTTTCCCGGCCGCCCGCCCGTCGCCTGGCTGCTATAGTCGACCATGGGCAGGCCGTCGGCAGGACCCCAGGTCTGGCCGGCGGAGGCCAGCGCCTCTGAGAAGCTCTCCCCGTTATTGAGGCACTGATGGTGCAGGCTGTCAAATACCACCGGAATCTGGATCTGCCAGCTTATATCCAGGCAGTCCTTCAGGCTGAAGAGCCGGTCGTCGTTTTCTATCACCAGCCTCTCCCTGATTGAGCCATCAAGCCTCTCATAGTTTTCCATGAACCGCACAGCTGCCTTGTTCTTGTCCCCATAGGCCCCTCCCACGTGGATCTGCACCTTCGCCTCCTGCGAGAGTGACAGGAGATCGAGCAGCCGGCAGTGATAATCGATCTCGGCAATGCTCCTCTCCGTCACATCCGGATTTGGGGAGTTGAGCACTATGAACTGATCCGGATGCATGGAGATCCTGAACTGATGCTCCGACAGAAAGCCGCCTATTCGCCTCAGCTGCTTGGCAAATCTCCCTTCCCAGTCCAATCGGCATATGGGATGGGAAGCGAAGGGCACGATCTCCGAACTGATGCGAAAGAATAACAGATCTTGCTTTAGATTATAGGCCAGGATCTTCTCCAGGCAGTCCAGGTTCTTCTCCACCGTCCTCTCCAGCTTCTCCTCGGTGTAGGAGGCCAGGCGAAAGGTGTGGCTGGGAGTGCAGCCCAGCCCCAGTGCGATCGTGGGATAGCCTATCTTCATGGCCGGCCAGAAAAAAGCTCCTCTGCCGCCCATTCGCACTGCGAGTCCTGGCACAGCTCCACCAGATCCTCAGGGAAGGGCTGGAAGATGCTCTGATTGATGAGATACTCCTGGCCGAATCCCTCCGCCCAGGACTGGAGCATGGCCAGAAGGGCGCGGGAGGGAAGCTTCTTGCTCTTGTATCTCTGAATGTTCTGCAAAAACAGCTCCTTCTGCCGGGCCGTGAGGTCATTCTTGAAATAGCCCATAGCGTGCATGAAGACATTGGCCCGGGATGATGATCGGGGCGGCCTGGCCAGGGCTAGGGTCAGATGCTCTCGGTATCGGCCGGAAAGATCGGCATAGCTCAGGCCGTCCTGGTTGGCCAGGATATATCCCAGCATCTTGGTCTCCTTCTGGCTGTGGGATGAGAGCAGGAGCTTATTGGCTTCGTGGAAGCGGATCAGAGATGAGATTCGGCCCTCGCTTCTGGCCTGCCGGAAGAAGGCCAAAGCATAAAGCTTGGTCAGAAAGTGCTCCCGGATATTGAAGTTTCGCAGCCTTCCCTCGTCTTCCACTGCCAGATGGGAGAACGACTGCATGACTGCTTCCCCAAAAAAGCCGGGAGCCTTGGATACGGCCCTGGATTTTTCTGCTCCGGAATATACCCGGATATCTTTCAGGCCGCAGGAAGGAGAGCGGAACTTGAGTATGAATCCGTCCACCTCCGGCAGGGAGGATAGAAAGCCCCGGGCGAAGTGGTTCATCTTCTCCGTCAGGTCCAGGCCTGTGGCCGGCTGCATCAGCCTGATCGAGTCCCCAGCGGCAACCATGCGGATGGTTTCTCTGGGAGCGCCAAGGCCAATCTCCATCTCCGGGCAGACGGGAATATAGTCCACATAAGGCTTGAGGGCCTTGACGAAATCGCTGGGGATCATGCTGCCGTCATAGCGGCAGTGATCGAATTCGATGCATTTACTGACAACGATCCTGGGCCTAGGGAACTCTCTCATAAAAATCCTTTTTTTCTGGGACAAAGTATTTAGGTCTGGCGATGATAGCAGCCGCCGGACAGGCTTTGAAGGGAGCTACAGACCTTTTCGTAGCTACAAGCCCAGCTAATGCAAGCCCAGCAAGAAAGCTGAAATAGGCCGTCAGCCATCGACCAGTTATGAACAATGCTTATGTTCATGGCTATGCTCCCCGGGAGAGCGCCCGGCTGCAGGATCAGGCCTCCACCCTGGTGGGGCTGCTGCACTGGGATACCTGCTTTGCGCCGGGATCTCTTGTTCTGGAAGCAGGCTGCGGTGTGGGAGCCCAGACCGTACCCCTGGCAAAAAATAGTCCTCAGGCCATGGTCATAGCATTGGATCTATCCAGCGCCTCCGCCAGAAAGGCCAGCAGGAGGGCGGCGGAGGAGGGCCTGAACAACGTCAGGGTCCTCCAGGCAGACATATTCCATCTTCCCTTCCGGGAGGGGCTATTTGATCACCTCTTCATCTGCTTCGTCCTGGAGCATCTGCCCCGTCCGGTCGAGGCCCTGCGCATCCTTATGCAGTTCATCCGGCCAGGGGGCAGCATCACTGTGATCGAGGGAGACCACGGCTCGGCCTACTTTCACCCGGACAGCGCCGCCGCCAGGCGGGCCATAGACTGCCAGGTACAGCTGCAAAAGAGAGCCGGCGGCAATGCCATGATCGGCAGAGAGCTCTACCCTCTTCTCAGGGCAGCGGGCTTCTCTGAGGTATCCGTATCCCCCCGTATGGTTTATGTCGACTCCAGCCGACCAGAGCTGGTAGAGGGATTCACCAAAAAGACATTCACAGCCATGATCGAGGGAGTGGGCCCTGCGGCAGTAAATGCAGGATTAATTGAGAGAAGCGACTTCGAGCAAGGGGTGGGCGACCTGTACCGTGCCGCAGAGGATGATGGCGTCTTCTGCTACACCTTCTTCAAGGGCCAGGGAAAGAAGAAAGGCCCGGATAAACTGGAAAAGAGATCCTGATCTGCTGAAATCCCCTCTATGCCTGCCAGGGATGAAATGCCATCTTCATCTGCATGGGCTGAGGTTATGGGATTTTGCCCGCTATACGCTGAGCCTTTTAAGAACAGCCATACTCGCCAGAGAGAAGGCCAGAAGAAAGGCGGCCATACCCATAAGAGACCACCAGGGAAAGCTGCCTCCCAGAGCTGCCGCCCGCAGGCACATGCTGCAATGAGTGAGAGGGAGGAGATACAAGGCCATCTTTAAAGCCAATGGAAGCTGGCTCAAGGAGAAGAATGTCCCTCCCAGAAAGGTCATGGGCAGCAGTATCAGGCTGCTGAATGTGGCCATGTCCTCATGGGTGCTGGCCAGGAGGGCGGCCAGAACTCCCAGGAAGGAAAATATCAAGCAGGTGAGCAGAAGGCTGAGGACAAAGAGCGGGCCTATGTGAATGCCAGGAGCAATGAGCATTGCCACCAGAAGAAAAGCAATTGAGCTGACCAGACCTCGATATACTCCAATAATGGCCTTTCCAGCGAGCAATGAGAGGGAGCTGATGGGAGCCATCAGGCATTCATCAAAGCTCCTGAAGAACAGCCGGTCCGTGTTCAGCCTGGTTCCAGCGCCATTAAAGCTGGTGGTCATGGCCGTCAGGGCGATAATGCCCGGAACCACGAACTCCAGGTAGCCCGTTCCATTGACGCTCATGCCCCGGCCAAGCCCCCATCCAAAAGCCATAGATAGAGCAGTGGGCTCAGAAGAGTGGTCAGAAGATACTTGGCAAAACGGCGCCTGAGCATCATCATATCCGACCATACTATGGTGTAGGCGTCCATCACTCCTCTACCCTCCTCCCGGTCAGCTCGATGAATACGTCCTCCAAATTGGACTGACGCATAACCACTCCATCGGCAGCTTTCATTTCCAGTACGAATTTGGAGGCGGTCTCTTTATCCGGAAAATAGCAGTATCTGGTGCGGCCATCTTTCTTGCTCTCCACGGCAATCTCCCCCAGATTCCGGCGCAGCTGATCAGCAGATCCGATGGCCATCGATCTGCCTTGATGAATTATCCCCACCCTATGGCAGAGCATCTCTGCCTCATCTATATAGTGGGTGGTCAGGAAAACTGTTGTGCCTTCGGTATTCATCCCCCTGATCAGATCCCATACCCGTCTTCTGCTCTGGGCGTCCAGGCCCACAGTCGGCTCGTCTAAGAAGAGGATCCTGGGCCTGTGAATCAGTGCACGGGCGATCATGGCTCTCCTTTTCATGCCTCCAGAGATCTTATCTATGAGCTGATGGGCAAATCCGGTCAAATCCACGAAATCCAGCAGCTCATCTATGCGCCGGTCTCTATCCCACTTAGAGAGATGGTGCAGCCGGGCATGCAGCTCCAGGTTCTCCCTCACCGTCAACTCCCGGTTAAGGCTGAGATGCTGCTGGACTATGCCGAACTGGGACTTGACCATATGGGGCTGTTTGGCCACATCAAAGCCATTGATCAGGGCACGACCTGCCGTCGGCTTGGTCAGAGTGGTTAAGATGCGAATGGCTGTGCTCTTTCCTGCTCCGTTGGGCCCCAAGAAGCCGAATATCTCCCCCTCTTCCACCTCCAGGCTCAGGTCATCTATTACCCTCTTGCCGCAGTATTCTTTGGCCAGACCAATCAATTCTATGGCCTTATTCATGTCATACTGGAAATCACTGGCTGGCCTCGGCTCTCGATGCCTGAATCTCGCCTTTTANNTCGCTTCTTTTTTCGCATCTATCGCATATGCCCTTTAAGTCCAGGCTGGAGCCGATTATGGTGAAATTGGCTTCATCGGAGACCCTGGCTATCAATTCAGGCATAATCGGATCCATCCAATCTCTTATGCTGCCGCATTTTATGCAGAGAAGGTGGGCATGCGGCTCTATATTCGGATCGAATCTGGTCTGACCTTTAGGCATATTCAATTCCTGAATCAAGCCTGATTCTTTTAAGATCTTAATCGTAGTATAAATTGTGGCCAGGCTTACTGTAGGATGCTCCTTCTTAACCTCAAGATAGGCCTTCTGCGCCGTAGGATGCTGGCGGCTGCTAAGGACATACTTGCTTATGGCTATTCTCTGAGGAGTGGCTCGATAGCCGCTGTTGCGGAAGGTCTTGATTATGGATGACTCCAAATTCTCTAAACTGATCATAGCGATTCTTATCTAATAATTACTCTTAAATAAACCTATGCGGTCTTAGTTTAATAGCATAGAATGGGTAGGGGAGGTTTCCTGGTTCCAGGCTCTGGCATATGTACAGATGCCTGAGAATCGGTTCCTAGGGTAATATTTGGGTGAAAAGAGATGAATCATAGCGACAGAAGTTTCTCTTTTAACGAGATCGGCAGAGAAGACGACCTGGTAAAAGCTATGACTGAGCACAAATGGCCTCTTTGCTACAGCTTCTTATTCGGAAAATTGCTCTATATCAATGATGGTAATAGCGAGGATGAACCGGAATATGTGGCTGTAGCCATTGAAAACACGGGCGGGCATCACGTGGTTTATGGCAGAGAGGTAGGGAGAATCAAGCCGCGCGAATTATCTGCGGGGAAGGTACGTAGCTTCGTGCGACAGATGAATTCTGGAAAGTACACCTGCGATAATCAAATTCAAATCATAGTACAGCCAACCTGGCATCATAGCTGCAAGCTCTGTCGGCTGGAGGAAGAGCAGTCCAATATTAATAAAAAAGACGAGGCGAATTGTATGTGCATGACAGAGAAGAAGGGACCCCTGAGCGGATTGGGGCATGACCATATGCATCACGGAGAGCATCACATGGAGCGCCACATGGAATGCTGCGGCCAGAATAGCTTCCCGCTGATAGGAGACAAGCTTCCCTCCATACAGGTGAAGACCACCCAGGGCATGATCAATCTGCCCGGCGACTACCGGGGCAAGTGGTTGGTGCTTTTCAGCCATCCCGCGGACTTCACTCCGGTCTGCACNNGGTCTTCTCCCACATGAAATGGACTGAGTGGATCAGAGAAAACCTGAAGGTAGAGATCAAGTTCCCCATAATCGCCGACGATCAGGGAAAGGTTGCAGAGAGGATGGGAATGATCCATCCCGGCAAGGGGGCCAATACTGTGAGAGCGGTCTTCCTTGTCGACCCCGAGGCCGCCATCCGCCTGATACTCTTCTATCCCCAGGAGGTGGGCCGGAATATGGATGAGATCCTCCGGGCACTCAAAGCTCTGCAGATGGTGGACAAGAACAAGGTGGCAGCTCCGGCCAACTGGCCCAACAACGAGCTGATAGGCGATCAGGTCATAATACCGCCTCCGGCGGATGAGAAGACTGCGGCAACCAGGAAGAGCAGCGGAGATATGGTCTGCGAAGACTGGTGGTTCTGCCACAGAAAGCTATGAATGTAATATAAGGTGATTGGATATGTCTGACAAGAAATTGTACTCCCTACCCGAACTGCCCTATGCCTACAATGCCCTGGAGCCATTCATCTCCGAGGGTCAGTTGCAGCTGCATCACGACAAGCATCATGCTGCCTATGTCAATGGCGCCAACGCCATTCTGGATAAGCTGGAAAAGGCCCGCCAGGCCGGTTCCGACCTGGACATGAAGGCAACGCTTAAGGAGCTGTCCTTCCAGGCGGGAGGCCATGTGCTACACAGCCTCTTCTGGGCCAACCTCGCTCCTGCCGCCAAGGCGGCCAAGGAGCCCGGCGGCACTCTGGCTGATGTGCTGAAGAAGGAGTTCGGATCCTTCGAGCGCTTCAAGAAGGAGTTTACCACAGCTGCCGCCAGCACCGAGGGATCGGGATGGGCGGCTTTAGCCTGGTGCGGCCTGACCGGCAGGCCCAGGATCATGCAGATA
>DAWB01000044.1:0-2493 GCA_002505805.1 Methanosaeta sp. UBA80
TCTCAATGGACTTGACCTCGCCGGCCACATTGGCGGGCTGGAAGACGATCTTGTCGTTCTTTCTCATGACCCCGGTCTCCACGCGACCAACGGGCACAGTGCCTACACCGGAGATGGTATAAACATCCTGGACCGGTACGCGCAGGGGCAGGTTGGTGGGCTTCTGGGGCACCTTGAGGTTGTTCAGAGCCTCCAGCAGGGTTGGGCCCTTGTACCAGCTGAGGTTCTCGCTGGCCTTGGCCAGATTATCGCCCATCAGGCCGGACACGGGGATGAAGGGAATCTCCTCCAGCTTGTATCCCACCATCTTGAGCAGCTTGCCCACCTCATCCTTGACCTCATTGAACCTCTTCTCGTCATAGGGCGGGGTGGTGGCATCTATCTTGTTCATGGCCACAATGAGCTGGTTGACGCCCAGGGTTCTGGAAAGGAAGACATGCTCCTTGGTCGNNCCGGGACGGCCACAATAAGAACAGCGGCATCAGCCTGGCTGGCGCCGGTGATCATGTTCTTAACGAAGTCCCTGTGTCCGGGGCAGTCCACTACAGTGAAGTAGAACTTGGCGGTGTCGAAGCGGTGATGGGCGATGTCGATGGTGACGCCCCTCTCGCGCTCTTCCTTGAGGCTGTCCATAACCCAGGCGAACTCGAAGGTTGCCNNCTCGAACATCAATCTGCCTACGGTAGTCGACTTGCCGTGGTCGACATGTCCAATGAATGCTAGATTGAGGTGTGGTTTGGTATCTGCCATAGTCAATCTCCTTATCTTGCTCTATTTCTGCTTTGGTGTTTAATCTTTTCGAAGGTCGACCTTAGACGACCTTCAAGTAATCGGATGGTTTGGGCATCTCAGGCTTGAGACCCTTCCTGGTCCTGATCTGCTTTACTGTTTCCAGCATCAGGTTGGCAGGCAGCGGCTCAAATCCGGCGAACTCCGAGGACCAGAGGGCTCGGCCTTCCGTGGCCGATCTGATGGCTCCGGAGAATCCGAACATCTGGGCCACAGGCATCTTGGACTTGAGTATGATCATGTCGCCCTGGCTGTCCATGCTCAGGATGAGGCCTCTGCGTCCCTGGATCTCAGACATGGCTCCTCCCATCTGATCCTGAGGCACCTGTATATAGACATTCTGGAAGGGCTCGAGCAATACCGGCTCGGCCATCAGTATTCCTGCCTGAACCGCCTGGCGGACGGCGGGAATGACCTGAGCCGGGCCGCGGTGGACGGCATCCTCGTGCAGCTTGACATCCATCAGTTTGGCTTTGACTCCCTGCACCGGCTCTCTTGATATGGGTCCGTTCTTGAGCGCCTCCTCGAATCCCTCCAGTATCAACTCCATGGTCTCCCGGAGGTACTGGATGCCCTTGGTCATATTTAAGAGGACGTTGGTTCCGTAGTAGCCGACGATGTTCCTGGCCTCATCCTTGTCCATGCCGTTCTCGATGAGGATCTTACGCCGCTCTATCTCCTCCATCTTCATGCTGATCTTGCCCTCCTTCAGGGAATCGATCACTCCCTGCTCCAGGGGCTCGAACTCAACATAGAAGCGGTTGTGATGGTTGGGAGACTTTCCTTCCACCGGTCCGGCTCTGCCGGCGACGGACTCGCGATAGACCACGATGGGAGGAGATGTCTTCAGCTCCACGCCCCGGTCGCGCTGCAGCCTTGTTACCGTGACATCCAGATGCAGCTCGCCCATTCCGGCCATGAGGTGCTCGCCAGTCTCCTCGTTGATGGTGACCTGGAGGGTGGGATCCTCCTTGGCTATCTGGCGCAGGACCTCAACCACCTTGGGCAGGTCGCGGGTGTTCTTGGCCTCCACGGCCACGGTCATGACCGGCTCGGAGACGTGCTTGATTTGCTCGAAGGGGGTCATGCCGTCCTCGGTGGATACTGTTGAGCCCACTATGGCATCCCGCAGGCCGGTGACCGCGGCGATATTTCCGGCGGGAATCTCCTCAACTTCCACCCTCTCCGCACCCATCATTATGCCCGTCTGCTGGATGCGGTTGGTGCTGGCTACGCCGGAGACATATAGCTCCATTCCCCGGTGCAGCGTCCCGGAGAACAGCCTGCCTGTGGCCACCTCACCGGCGTGGGGGTCCACCTTGACCTTATTGATCATGAAGGCTACCGGCCCCTTGGGATCGCAGGTGGCCATGGCCTTACCCACCGGGCTGCTCCAGTCGCCGTGCCAGATGACCTTGACCCTCTCCTTCTGGGCCTCGATGGGGCTGGGCAGGAACTTGACCACCATATCGTTTACCGCCCGGTAAAGCGGGACCTTCTCCGCAAGCTCCTTCATCTTGCCCGCCCGGCAGTATTCTATCACCTGCTCAAATCCGATGCCGGTCTTCTTCATCTGGGGAACGCTTATGGCCCAGTTGTAGAGGGCGGAGCCGAAGGCGATATTTCCCCTGGCGGCATCCAGCTTCCAGCCGGCCTTATATTTCTCCTCGTCCATTCCGGAGATGAGCTTGTTGACATTGTCAA
>DAWB01000044.1:2575-2874 GCA_002505805.1 Methanosaeta sp. UBA80
GCACCGTCTCCGTCTGGGGCATGGCCCCTTCTACCGCATCTACCACGACCACTGCCCCGTCCACGGCCCTCATGGCCCGGGTGACGTCACCGCCGAAGTCCACGTGACCCGGGGTGTCGATCATATTGATCAGATATTCCTTGCCTTCTACCTCATGGACCATGGATACATTGGCTGCATCGATGGTGATTCCCCGGGCCTGCTCCAGGGGGTCGAAATCCATGAAGAGCTGCCTGCCGGCCAGGTCCATGGAGATCATGCCTGCGCCGCCCAGAAGGTTATCAGAAAGGGTTGTCTTG
>DAWB01000044.1:2891-7988 GCA_002505805.1 Methanosaeta sp. UBA80
CCCATAATACGCCTCGCGAAGTTTAAGATAAATATTACAAGTTCCTGGTTAGGACTGAGAGACGTCGGACTCAATCTATTTAAGCTTTCGGCCTCTTCAGGGCGGTTTGCCACTATGTATTGGCTGTCTTGCCCTGCCTTCCGATAAGAACAATCCCCGTGTTTGTTAAAGAAATTATTATTATGGATAAAGCTTAAATCGAGGGGGGCAGAGCAGAGCAAGGTTTTTGCGATGGCGCGCTTGATAATGAAATTTGGCGGTGTTTCCGTTGCTGACGGAAGCAGGCTGCGACATGTGGGAGATCTGGTCCTCCATTTCTGCCCTGACAATGAGATCGTATTGGTGACCTCTGCCCTGCAGGGGGTTACCGATGATCTGCTGGCCTGTGCCAGAAAGGCAGCCCAAGAGGGAAATGTCTCCGATGTCATCGAGTTCATGGAGAGGATCACCGATCGGCACTATCAGGCCATAGACGATGCAATAAAAGATCCTGAGATCGCCAAGGAGATCAAGGAGACCATATCCGGGAAGCTGTCCGAGCTAGAAAAGGCCTATATCGGCATCTGCTACCTGGGGGAGCTGACGGCAAGATCCCTTGACTATATCTCCAGCTACGGCGAGCAGCTGGCGGCACCCATCTTATCCGGCGTGCTCAGGGACATGGGCATCCCCTCCCGGCACTTCACCGGATCGGAAGCGGGGATAGTCACAGACAACAACTATGGCGACAGCAGGCCGCTGGAGAAGACCTACAGCCAGATACCCCAGAGGCTTCTGCCGCTCGACGGCGTTCCCGTGGTCACCGGATTCATTGCCAAGGACGAGAAGGGAACCATCACTACTTTAGGTAGAGGCGGCTCGGATCTATCCGCTTCGCTGATCGGAGCGGCGATTGATGCTGATGAGATATGGTTCTGGAAGGAGACCTCGGGTATTATGACCACCGATCCCAAGATAGAGCCGGAGGCCAAGTCCATTCCCGCCATATCCTACCTGGAGGCCATGGAGCTATCCAACTTCGGGGCCAAGGTTCTCCACCCCCGGGCCATTGAGCCGGCCATCAGAAAGGGCATACCGGTGCGGGTCAAGTGCACCTTCGATCCCNNATCCCGATATTCCCGGCACCCAGATTGTGCATGACGATGTGCCCAAGGCGGACGTGATCAAGGCGGTGACCCTGCACAAGAATGTGGCACTGCTCAATATCTCCGGGGCGGGGATGATTGGAACACTGGGCGTTGCCGCCAGGGCTTTTACTGCTCTGGCCCGGGCGGGCATAAATATTGTCATGATCAGCCAGGGCTCCTCCGAGGCCAATATCTCCATGGTCATTGAGGAGCGGCAGGTGGAGAAGGCGGAGGATGCCCTGCGGGCGGAGTTTCCGAGAGACCTGGTCAAGGAGATCTCCCATGATCATGATGTCTGCGCCGTGGCCGTGGTGGGAGCAGGGATGGCCGGCACGCCCGGCGTGGCCGCCCGGGTCTTCAAGGCTATGGGGGCGGCCAGTATCAATGTGGTCATGATCAGCCAGGCCTCCGGGCAGCGCAATATATCCTTCGTGGTGGCCTCCAAGGATGCCGAGCGGGCCGTGCGTGAGCTTCATCGCGAGTTCGGGCTGGGTGCAGAGGCATGAAGAAGCTGACATATGCCGAGTCCGGCGTCGACATTCATCAGGAGAACCGCTCCATCGAGGCCATGAAGGCCGTTCTGAAAAGCCGGCGCAAGGGCTTCGGAGCGCCCATGACTGAGATCGGCCACTATGCCGGGCTATTGGACATGGGCAGCTTCGCCCTGGCCATGACCACGGACGGGGTGGGCTCCAAGGTGCTCATAGCCAATGCCATATCCAAGTGGGATACGGTGGGGATAGACTGCATCGCCATGAATGTCAACGACCTCTATGCCATCGGAGCCGAGCCCATCGCCTTCGTTGATTATCTGGCTGTGGAGAAGGTCGATCCAGAGAGGGCGGCGCAGATCGCAGTAGGGCTGGCCCGGGGCGCAGAGATCTCCAATATGACTATCGTGGGAGGGGAGACCGCTTCTTTGCCGGAGATCATCCGGGGCTTCGACCTGGCAGGCACGGCCATCGGAATCGTGGACAAGGACAAGGTGGTCACCGGCGAGAAGATCCGAAAGGGAGATGTGCTGGTGGGAGTTCCCAGCTCAGGGCTGCACAGCAACGGATATACCCTGGCCCGGAGGATCATCGCCGAATCGAAGTACACTTATTTCGATGCCATGCCCGGCGGGGAGAGAAAAATCGGCGAGGAGCTGCTGACGCCCACGCGGATATACCCCGAGATCGTGGAGCTGGTCAAAAAGTGCGATGTGCACGGCCTGGCTCATATCACCGGATCTGGGCTGCTCAAGCTTCGCCGCATCAGCGGCCTGGGCTTTGAGATCACCGATCCCCTGGAGCCCCAGCCTGTCTTCCGCTTTTTGCAGGAGCAGGGGGGCGTGGACGATGAAGAGATGTACCGCACCTTCAATATGGGCATGGGCTTTTTGGTGGTGCTGGACGAGTCCGAGGCAAAAGAGGCCTGCCGGATCATGGGGCCGGGCTCCCGGATCGTGGGATCTATAGTAAAAGAGGGACTGAAAGCAGGCAGCCTGAGCTTTTAAGCCTGCTTTTCTTATTTTCTCTTTTTCTCTTTTCTCCGGCTTGAGGCTCTTTTTTTGCGTTTTCGGCTTTTGCTATTGATTTTACTGCTTTTTCTCCCCGAAAAGCTCCTCCAATTTGGCTTTGATGGCTTTGATGGAGTCCACCGCCGGGCAGTCGACATCTATGGGCGGCTTTCCCGCCAGGTCGGCCTCCACCAGGCATTTGTCGAAGGGAATGGTGCCCAGAACCGGTATGCCCATGGTGGCAAGCTTGTCCGCCACCGGGCCGGGATTGTCAGCCTTATTGATCACTGCAAAGTACCTGTCTATGCCGATTCCCTTGCCCAGCTGCATTATCCTCTCCACAGTATCTATGGACCTCATGCCCGGCTCCACCACAGCGATCATGGCGTCGACACCCCTGGCGGTGGCCCGGCCCAGGTGCTCGATGCCCGCCTCCATGTCCATGATCACCAGATCCTTCTCCCGGACGATGACATGACGGATGAGGGCCTTGACGAAGGCGTTGGCGGGGCACATGCAGCCTGAGCCTCCCGAGTCGATGGTGCCCATGACCACCAGCTTGACGTTGTCCGGTCCGGTGCAGCCGCACATTGAGACCACATCGTCCACCTTGGGATTCATCTTGAACATGCCGCCGGGCATGCCCGCCCGCTCCTCAACCAGTTTCTTGTGCTCGGTGACGGGTTTGGGCAGATCCGCTATTCCCAAAGCCGAGCCCAGGTTCATGCTGGGGTCTGCGTCTATGGCCAGGACGTTGTAGCCGTCGCGGNNGTGGTCTTGCCCACGCCCCCTTTTCCTGAAATGGCAATCTTCATCTTAGTTAGCCTCACTTGATCCATGGGATGATACCGGAAGGCCTTTGCCTTCCGGTCCATCTTAACTTGCTATGCATCTATCCTCAGGTCATATGGAACATGTAGGTTTAAATCGATTCTGGATGATGCATAGAGTGGGACGGAAGAAAGATGAATGAGCCACAGGCCGGGGCAGGATTGGAACTATCCGCCAACGCCATGGAGGTTTTGGAGAAGAGGTACCTCTGCCGGGATCAGCTGGGGCGGATAGCGGAGGCTCCAGAGCAGATGCTGGAGCGTGTGGCGGGACATGTAGCACAGGCGGAGAAGAGGTACGGCGGGGATGCAGAGCTATACCGCCGCCGTTTCCTGGAGATGATGGCCCACCTCGATTTTCTGCCCAACTCGCCCACATTGATGAACGCCGGGCTGCCGTTAGGACAGCTGTCCGCCTGCTTCGTCCTCCCGGTGGAGGACTCTCTGCCGGGCATATTCGATGCCCTCAAGAACATGGCTCTGATCCACCAGAGCGGGGGGGGCACAGGCTTCTCCTTCTCTCGACTCCGGCCCAGGAATGATGTGGTGGGGGCTACGGGAGGGGTGGCCTCCGGGCCAGTCTCCTTCATGCGCATATTCGATGCGGCTACGGATGTGATCAAGCAGGGTGGCCGTCGGCGTGGGGCCAATATGGCCGCTCTGAGGGTGGATCATCCCGATATCCTGGAGTTCATCGAGGCTAAGGATCGGGCGGGAGTGCTGGAGAACTTCAATATCTCCGTGGCGGCGACGAACGAATTCATGGCCAAAGCCAGGTCGGGCGGGGAGATCGAGCTGATAAATCCCCGCACCGGCCAGGCCACAGGCCGGATGGATGCCGGGGAGATCATGGAGCGCGTTGCCGGGGCCGCCTGGAGGGGAGGCGATCCGGGCATGATCTTCATAGACAGGATCAATGCCGCCCATCCCCTGCCGGGAACGATCGAAGCCACCAATCCCTGCGGGGAGCAGCCGCTGCTGCCCTATGAGTCCTGCAATCTGGGCTCCATCAACCTCTCCCGGATGGTCAAGGAGGGAGAGGTGGACTGGGGGAGGCTGGGAGAGCTGGTGGCCCTGGCGGTGCGCTTTCTGGATGATGTTATCGATGTCAACCGCTTTCCTTTGCCGGAGATCGAGCAGGCCACGCTCCAGTCGCGCAAGATCGGCCTGGGGGTGATGGGCTTTGCGGAGATGCTCATTCTGCTGAAGATCTCCTACCGCTCGCCGCAGGCGGTGGCCATGGCGGAGAAGGTGATGAGCTTCATCTCCCAGGAGGCCCGGCGGGCCTCCGCCCGGCTGGGAGAGGAGCGGGGCTCTTTTCCGCTTTTGGAGCAGTTGCGCCTGAAAGGCTGGGCGGCCATGAGAAACTCCACCGTCACCACCATCGCCCCCANNCACCATCAGCATCATCGCCGGGACCTCCAGCGGTATAGAGCCGCTCTTTGCTTTAGCCTACGTCCGAAATGTGCTGGAGGGGGCGCGCCTCACGGAGGTCTCGCCGCTCTTCCGGGCCGTTGCCGAGGAGCGGGGCATCTGGAGCCCGCAGCTTCAGTCGGAGCTGGCCTGGATGGGCAGCGCCTCCGGCCTGGCCGGGGTGCCGGAGGAACTGAAAGAGTTATTCGTCACCGCCCTGGAGATA
>DAWB01000158.1 GCA_002505805.1 Methanosaeta sp. UBA80
CTGAAGCCTGGCTTTCAGAGAATCGAGCCTGTATCTGGTTTGGTTGACTTGCTCACCGGAATGTACCTCTCCATCAGAATCAACCGCTAGGTACTTGATACCAAGATCGACACCAAGAACTCCTTTAGGATCATAAGGAGATTCTTCGGCTACTTCGACCACAACCCCGAGGTAGAAGAGTCCATTGGACAGGATCAAATCGGCCTGCCCTCTGATCCTATCCATTCTGGCTTTCTGGTAATCCCCCATCCGAACCGGGATAACTTGCCTACCGCCAAGAGTGACCAAAGAGACCTTCTCAAGCCCTTTCCAAGAGAGGATTCTCTGATCGTAAACAATGGCCCCATCAGGCCGGAACTCTGGCTTAATGGACTTATCTCTCTTGTAGGCTTCAGATACTTTAGAAATGGCCCGGACAGTCAATTGAGAAGAAAGACCATACTTCTCTCGGATAGGATAGTAAACCAACTTATGCAGTTCAAATTTGTTTGCAGAATGCAACTCAAAGATGGTCTCAGCTATGTCATTACAGGCTTGATTGAAGCGGTGCATAGTATCCAAGAGTGCTTGATATTGCTCTTGGCTCGGATCAAGCTTGACCATCAGAGTTTGAAGCATCTATTGAAGAGAATTGTCAATGGCGATATAATATGTTTGCAGCGCAAAGCGAAAGTAATGGGTGGGGTACGCTCCTCCCCGGCCTAAAGACCGGGGTTTCCGCTACCCCTACACCCCGGAGCGATCTATGAAGTGCATATACTGATTCTGGTATGAAAGCTCTTCTGATCCTGCTCCTGGCCCTCTGCCTTGCCGCCTCTCTGCAGGCGTCTGCAAGCCCGGAGAGGATGCAGGATGTGGGCGGCGTTTTGGAAGGGGATGCCGGAGGGCCGTACAGCCGGCGGTCCGGAGCCTGCAGGATAGGATGATCTCTTCAGCTGGGGAGAGGGTCCCAAGGGAAATCCGTTGGCGAGCCGGGACTGGCTTGGTGCAGACCGGATGACCTCCGCCGCCTCTGAAGCTTCCACAAATAACTCAACCAGCAACAACACCTCAAATGAGACGGCCAGGCTGATCCCCTACCAGATCAGCCACCGTGCCTTTTTAGTCACTTTGATCATTCACAAGATCAATTCTGGCGATAGGTAAAAAGCCTCAAAGAGAGCAGTAGGGGATCAGAACGTGGCATAAAGCTCTAGCCGTCTAGTCAGAGGAGCATTTACAGATAAACTATTTATCTTAAGACATTTAAGTATTGCTTATGAAAGGGAAAATTGGAATCTGTATCCTAATCCTTTTGTCTGCCATAACATCTTCGATATTGACCTCTTCCATTGCTTTTGAAGATGAAATAGGCAAATCCACCTATGCCATTGACCGGTCATCTGCATTGCTCAGTCGCAGTCAAGAACGTGTAGAATTATTGGAGGATCGTATTGACACAATAAAACAGGCGATAGAATCAAAGCGCCAACAAGACACTCCATCGCCGCAGATTGGACCTGAACTTGGCAAACAAGAAGCTGCCAATAAGTCATATCCAACTGGCCTGATTGTGACGCCTGAAGAATTAGCTGAAAATAAGGCAAATATTGCAGAAGCTACATCTCTTCTAAGCACATCTGATATCAATATTTCCTATCCAAGCTCTTGGGATTGGCGAAACAAAGGCGGTGTTACTCCGGTCAAAGATCAGCGTGGGTGCGGTGCTTGTGTAGCCTTTGCAGCCCTGGCTTCGGAAGAATCTGCATGGCTCATCAATAATTCTTCTCGGAATTATGATCTAAGCGAGTGGTACCTGTTTCAGAAAGGCAAAGGCTCTTGCAGTGCAGGCTCTCAATTTGACCGCATATTGGATGCAGCGAAATCACCTGGCACAGTGACCGAAGCATGCTCTCCGTATCTGGAATCAACCATATGCAATTCGCCTCATTACAAGATTGCATCATGGAAAAAGATCTACACCGTTGAAGAGGCCAAGGAGTACATATCAAAAACAGGACCGCTTATGACGGGCATGTCGGTCTATGAAGATTTCTTCTATGTGGATAGCAAAAAAATATACACTCAAGAGTATGGCAGTTTTGTTGGCTATCATGCCATATGCATTGTCGGATATGATGAAAAAGAAGGATGCTGGATTGTCAAGAACTCCTGGTCGACTTCATGGGGTGATGACGGATATTGCAGAATAGCATATGGTCAATGTGGCATGGGAACAGAATTTCCTTTTTATGCTCTAGTAATAACTCCCGGCTCAGATCCATCTCCTACGCCAAGGATCTTCAGTGCCAAGGTAATCACCCAACCAGGGGGACTATATGAGTTTGGCATATTCACACCTGATGATAAGTGGGTGCTTATAACAACCCAAAATGGCATTACAGAGCCGATTGGAACTTATCAGAGTGATCAACGATTTGGCTATAAATTAAAGTCCTCTGATGGAACAACCTATTACTCAGATCCAAAGATGAATCCAGATGGCGCAAAGCATGCAAGCATATTCGATATATCTGATGGAAGAGAATGGATCAGCTGGCGTGGAATAACAGGCAAATATTCCTCTGATGTGGTAGTTGAAGTTAAATCGAGTGATCAGTGAAGGTGGCGGCTCGGGGAAGTATTTAACTGAGGGGAGAAAATCTGAGCCCCGGTTTTTTTATACATTTAAAAAAGAAATAGTAAGTTATTTATACTAAAAGCTAACTTCATGTTTAACATGAACAAATTCCTCATTAAGATGGTTGTGTTATGCTTAGCAGTCTTGAGTTCAGGCCCAATCCTCTCAAATAAGCTCAGCTAACGATCCTATTGAGGGATGTGAAAACACATCAATGACTGAATTATCAAATGCTTCTAATAATTCTTTTCTCAATGAGACGCCGGCACTATCATCGGGCTTGTCTGCCTCATTATACGAGACTGCATCACTGTCTGATATTATAACCACAAATAGGGCTCCTAATACACCTTCTGCACCTTCAGGCCGGACTTCCGGATTCTCCGGAATCTCTTATAAATATTTTGCATTAGCTACAGATCCTGACGGAGACCAAGTGAAGTATACATTTGACTGGGGAGATGGGACTTTCTCTCAAACGTTTTCAGTTAATTCCGGCTCGGCTGGAAGTGCATATCATAGATGGAGCAAGGCTGGAACTTACCTGGTTAGAGCAATGGCTACAGATAGCCAAGGGGCTTCATCCGGTTATTCCCAAGACAGAACGGTTATCATCACCAAATTGATGGTTAGCTCTTCTCCCTCAATGGTCCTCAAAGATGAGGAAGGATTAAAACCGCAAAAGGTTGATGTCAAGGAACTTAGGTCGCGTATACATCTCCAGAAAGAAGAATTGATGGAAAAGATAAAACTGAAGAGGGATTCAATCAACGATATGCGCTCTATGCTTAGGAGGGGCGCTTCAGATTGATTAGATAAAACTATTTCATTAATTTTTTTTTTGGATTTCCTGAGCAGAGGAAGAGGAGCAGGGATCCGAGGGATCTGGCTAAGGCCTCAGGAGGGGCTAGGCTGGGGACGGGAATCAGCAGGACTGGGCCGCTGAGTCTCTGGAGAAGGGGGTACATCCTGCCCCCTACGGTACTTTATGGGCTGGGAGTGGTGAAGCGTTCTGCTTTAAAGCCAGGGGGCTCTTGATTGCAGCCGTATCTGCCATATTCTGGACCGATCGCCCATTGTCCCTGATTTTGTGACATTTTCATGCTCCGGAGCAAAAAAAGGTATAAATCTCTCAATGTGTGTCACTGATATTAGAACATCTGATTAATGGATTTTTTTAGCCATGCATGATTTAAATTATACAACAATGGCTTTATTTGATGAACGGATTGATAGCTGAGATAGCACTTGAATTCCTATCGGATGACTGCGCCTCATTTTAAGGGGAATGCTTGACTTTAGCTTAATAATTTTTAAGTTTCNNGCGATACTGATCTAAAATATGAAAACATTGTATTCACTTTGTTAAGCTGGCTTCGCTTCCGAGTCCACGCGCGCTTGAGGCTTCCGGTGGTCGGAGATATAGCTCATCCCTCAATTTTGGAAATGATTTTCAAACCCTGCAGTTATTGCTCTGCCTGGCCGCCTCCCTGCAGGGCGGCTGCAAGCCCGGAGAGGATGCAGGATGTGGGCGGCGTTTTGGAAGGGGATGCCGGAGGGCCGTACAGCCGGCGGTCCGGAGCCTACAGTGGAGGATGATCTCTTCCGCTGGGCAGAGGGGCCCAAGGGCAATCCTTTGGCGAGCCGGTATGCCGCCAATGAGCCGAGCGGAACTGGCTTGAGGCAGATGGGATGACCGCCGCCTCTAATGCTTCCGTAAATAACTACACCTGAAATAACATCACCAATGAGACCGCCATTCTCCCTACTAGGTCAGCCAGATCTTTCGCCCCATTCACGAGATAGACTCCAGCTTTAACCAGAGCATTCAGGCACCCGAGCTGCCCCAGCCTAATAAACAAGGATTGGTAAACGGCATCCCTGCCGAGGTCTATTATGCCATCGGTCCGGCGTATTTCGGGATCTGAGGAGAACGTCTTTGATTTGGAATATATTTGCTGCCGGACGGCAGAAGTACTTTTGATCCTGGGAATCGGCCATTGGAGCTCCTTCTACAGCAGATAAAAAGTCCCCTCGATGCAATAAGCATGCTGCTAAAAGCGGCCTCACCATCAACCGATATAGCCCGCTGGCAGGGCAGCGAGGCTGGGTAGGCCAGATCAAGGCCATGGCAGAGGCCAATATGGCCAATTACGGTCTGGTTGACTGAATATCTACGTGGGCAGAATAGTGGCCATAGGCCGCATCGAGGAGAGCTTCGGCGCGGTGGATGGAATAGCTGGGGGCAATTTCCTGATACTGGCCCAGAACCAGGCGGCTGGCCTGATGGCTGCCGAGGCGGCAGTCAATGCCATAGGCAGGGTTAAGGGCTGTATCACTCCCTTCCCCGGCGGAGTGGTGGCCAGCGGCTCCAA
>DAWB01000118.1:0-5920 GCA_002505805.1 Methanosaeta sp. UBA80
ATCCAGCCGTAATAGTCCATGTTGAAGATAAAGCAGCTCCTGGAGAGGGGATCGTAATATACCCGGTTCTCCTCGACGGCTTTATCCTCTAAAGCGTAGATCCGGCCGTGGGAGCGTATGCTCTGGGAGGCGGAATAAAAGCTCTCCTCCCAGGACTCCTTGACCTGGCGGCTGCCGGAAAGCAGTTTGATGCAGCAGCCATAGATCTCCGATTTGACCTCGTAGAGCACCTGACCGGCATACTGCTCTGCCAGCTCCTCCTTTCTCTCTATGGATATGGTCTCTATATTGTAAGCCATTGTGATCAACTCAATTTATCCTTCCTTCTCTCCAGCCAGCAGGCTTGTCAAGCTCCCCCGGACCAGCCTCATGGGCTCATCCATCTCATAGAGCAGAGGAGTGGCGGTGGCAATCTCGATCTTCTCAATATCCTCATTGGAGATGCCTTCAATGTGCTTGACCAGAGATCGGATGGTGTTGCCGTGGGAGACCACCAGGACACCTCTTCCCCTCTCCAGCTGGGGAAGGATTTGCCCCTGCCAAAAAGGCATTGCCCGCTGCATGGCATCCTGCAGCGATTCGGTCCTGGGAAGATCTTTCTCCTCGATATCCCGGTAGCGCTGGTCCCAGCCGGGATAACGGCGGTCATCTTTGGACAGCGCCGGAGGCCGCTCGGAAAAGCCTCTCCTCCAGAGATGCACCTGAGAAGCGCCGAACATCTTTTCCATCTCCCACTTCTTCTCTCCTTCCAGGGCTCCATAGGAGCGCTCATTGAGCCTCCAGCAGGGCAGCAAGGGAATCCACATCCTATCCATCTCTTCCAGCACAATCCACGCCGTCCGGATGGCTCTCTTCAAAACCGAGGTGAAGGCTATGTCGAAATCAAGGCGGCTGTTCTTCATCAGCCGTCCGGCACGCGCCGCCTCCTCCCGGCCTCTGAGAGAGAGATCAATATCCATCCATCCGGTGAACCTTCCTTCCTGGTTGAAGAGGCTCTGGCCGTGCCGGAGCAAGACTAAAATGGCCATGGATACTGCGCGTCTCCTCGCTTACCTTTTTCCTTTCTTTGTTTTATTTTTCCAACTCAGATTCTTCTCTATAGCCGCATGTAGCTTGTTTTCTTCCATCCGGGTCCGTTGATATGCTCTCCGAGAGGACAGTCAGCTTCACCTGGGGCACCAGGCGCAGGAAGTCCTCCTTCTGGGCCAGGGCTGTGCCCTGGTGCAGAGTTGTAGCTGTCCCCGCGGCTGCGGCATAGGCCAGGCACTCCTTGAGGCTCTTTCCTTCCACCAGGCCGGTGATAAAGCCGGCCACGGAGGAGTCCCCGGCTCCGATGGTGCTCTGGACTTCGACTTTGGGGGGAACAGCCAGATACTCATGGCCCTCCGAGACCAGCAGTATGCCCCGCGGCCCCATGGAAATTAGGACAATCCTCACTCCCTGTCGGTTGATCTCCCTTGCGGCAGCACGAATGTCATCCAGCTCTTGAAGCTGTCTTCCCACCAGCTCGGATAGCTCATGAATATTGGGCTTGATCACATCCGGTCGGGCGGAAATCCCCATCTTCAAGGCTTCTCCGTCCACATCCAAAACCACTGTGGACTGGCATCTCTTGACCAGGGTGATGATCTTGCGGTATATCTCGGGGCTGACTCCTATGGGCAGGCTGCCGCCTATGGCCACCAGATCGCTGCAGGGAAGTCGCTCCAATCTTTCGACAAACTCCATAAGCTCGGAGGGGCGGATCTCCGGGCCGCGGGCATTGAAGGCCAGCTGCTTGGCCGTCTCGCGCTCATGGATGATTATGTTAGTGCGGGTCTCTCCCGCAACATGGATGAAATCGGTCTGGATGCCCTCATTGAGCAGCCTGCCCTCCAGCTCCCGGCCTGCAAAACCTCCCACAAACCCCAGAGCAATGCTCTCCTGGCCCAGGTTCTTGAGGACCTTGGATACATCAACGCTCTTTCCCCCGGCAAAGCTCTTCTCCTCCAGAATGCGATTGGATACATCGTCGCGAACCTTCTCAATCCAGAGTGTGCGGTCCAGGGCAGGATTGAGGGTGATGGTATAGATCATATCCCGCTTTCTTACCGGCAACAGTAATTACTCTTTTGCCTCGGTGTCAGGGGATGACCAATGAGAGAGGATCAGCCTTTTTAAATTCGGCAATTGAGATTATTAAAGACAGGCAATATGATTAAGATCAGATCAAGATCTACACGTCGATTGACTAAAGCGAAAGGTTTATATTCGTCGAACGTCGTACTGGAAAGCAGCAAAAGTCAATAGCTTTTATTCCCTCCTACACGCTGACTTTTGCTATTCTTCCTTATCCGGTTAATTTAATATGGCAGCATCCCTAGCCTCTCTTTGATGCCAGACCCTAAGAGCAAGATAGAGCTATTGGCCTCCTCTTTAGAAGAGCTGCGGCTGCATATGGGAGGAAAGGACCTTTCCATTGCCGATCAGAAGGTAAATGCCCAGCTCTATTTCTGCCTGGCCAATGCCTGCCTGCGGGGACATGCTGTTCTGCTTTATGGGGGAATGGGGGCCAATAAGACCACTCTGGTCAACCTGCTCGGCTCATCCTTCCTGGGCCTGGAACTGGAAAGGGTAGAGGATCTGATGGTCACCGGCCATCCGGAGCAGACGGAAGAGAAGATAGTTGGCTTTCTCGATCCCAGGCAGTGGACCGGCCAGGAAGCCGGACCCACCCAGGTGCTCTGGACTTCCTGGGCACTGTCCAACTGGAAGCTCATCAATGAGATAAACCGCTTTCCCAGCGGCAAGCAGAATCTGTTTTTGGAGATACTGCAGAAGAGGAGGATCATCTATGCCGGGCAGGTCTGCCAGCCGGGAGACACCTGCTACTTTGCCACCATGAACCCGGAGTTCTCCGCCACCTACCCCCTGGACCAGGCATTGCTGGACAGGATTTCCGCCTGCGTGCCGGCCTATCAGCCTGATTTCCTGGCCGGGCTTCTTCTCTCCGAGAGGGAAAAGGAGGTCCGGGATCTGGCTGCAATGCTGCCCCGCTTCACGGAAGAGGAGTTTTCCTCCCTGCCGGGATTGGTGGCTGAGATACCGCTTTCCAGCCAGGTAGAACTGGCTGTTCTCTGCCTCATCCGGGACTTCACGCTCTGTGAGAGAGCACCCTCTTATGACAAGACCCAGCTCTCCGGCAGCAAGCCGTCCCTGGGCCTTTGCTCCGGATGCCACTATCACAATAATCCCGAGGCCATCTGCTGGCAGGCGGATGAGGGGCTCTCCGACCGGGTGAGGCAGGACCTACGCATCTTCTGCCGGGCTTTCGCCTTTCTTTTAGGTAGGGAGGCGGATCTTGAGGTTCTCCGGGCCATAGCTCCTTATGTCATCTGGCATCGCATAACACCGCTTGCCTCCAGGCTGGAAAAGCCCCCCTATTTCGGGGCGGGAAAGCTGGCTTATGTGGCGGAACTGGTAAACAAAAGCATCGACCGCACCATGAACGAGAGGAGGGAGATGAACCTCATCTACTCCCGGGCCATGGACGGGGAGATCTCAGCCTCCCAGGCTATAGAGGAGCTTATGCTGTTTGACGATCCCATTGCCCGGCTGGACTATGTGCCCTCTCTGGAGAGCAGGCCGTGAAGCTCTCCTCCTTCATGAACTCGGTCTATCCGGAAGGGAATCCTTCCTCCCGGATTAAGAAAAGCAGAAAGGACATGATCTTCAGCCTGGAGGATCTGGCGGACAGGATTGGGGAGAGGCCGGATCGGGCCAGGGTGGAGGAGCTGGTGGGAGGGGAGGCAAGCCAGATAGAGCTGCTCTTATCCAGCCAGCCGGATAAGAGGTGCGCCATGATCTGGGGCTATGTCTCCAGCCTGGCAGCGGAGAGAAGCCCTCTGCCGCTGAGGCTTCCTGCCCGGGATTATGTCGGGCTGGAGCTGGCGGGTGGTAGCATCATCCTGGAAAAGGGAAGAGACCATGTGGGGGAGAGGATGAGTGGGGGGCGTATCAAGATTGAGGGAGCAGCAGGCGACTACCTGGGCCAGGAGATGAAGGGAGGCGGGATAGTCGCCGCAGGCTGCCGGGATTATGCCTTCCGCCAGATGAAAGGAGGCTNNTAGGGCTGGGGGGTGGTAAAGGGCGATGCGGGAAAGTTCCTGGGCCTGGGAAACAGCGGGGGGAGGATCGCTGTGCAGGGCTCCTGCCGGGAGAGAGCAGGCTGGATGATGCGCGCTGGGAGGCTTTTTGTGCGGGGTGATGCCGGAGAGTATCTGGGGCTGCTCATGAGCGGGGGAGAGATCATGGTCCGGGGCGAGGCCGGGCGGAGGGCGGGATGGCGCAGCAAGGGCGGGCGCATTGCAGCATCCAGCTTTGGCCCGGAGGCAGCAGATGGAGCCCTGGAGCTGGGCTAGCGTCTGGCAGAGGTCCCGGCGCAACTGGCACTGGCCGCTCCTGCCCCCTCCCCGGGTGGCTCTGCAGGGGCAGGATGAAGCAGAGCAGCCGGGCCAGTTTCCATTCCGCAATTATCAGATCACCCTGGACCGGGAGACTCTCTCTTTAGGCCCTCTCTACCTGGAGGGGCTTTTCGACCATCTCATAGCTCATTACATCTTCTGTCCTCGTTCATTGGACGAGGCTGCCCTTCTGGCCCGATCCGCTCTGGAGGGCCTGAAGAGCCCCGATCCAGATAGGGCCAGGGGTCTTGTCAATATCTTTTCCGATATCGTGGTGGACTCGCTGAGGCTGGAGAAGAGCAGCGAGGACAGAGAGAAGGTCCTATTGGGCTGGCGCAGGCTGGCGGAGCAATCGGACCTGGAAGAGCTGGACCGGGTGGTTTTGGGGCTGCTGAGAAACTATTGGGAGGCGGATCTGCGCTTCTCCGATAGGCCAGAGGTGGCGCTGCTGGAGAGGATCTTCTCCGCCGGCTTTCGGGAGCGGAGCCTCTGGCCCCGGCAGTGCCGGCAGATGGCCAGGATTCTTGAGCCCCTGTTGCCAGGCATACTGGGCCAGGGCCCGGTGCGCTGCCAGGAAATTTTAAACGGCTGCGCTGATGCTGCTCCCCTGGCCGGGGCGGAGAACCTGGAGCCGGGGCAGTACACTCGGGTGTTGGCCGCTCTGGGGCTGGAGGGAGATCTGGTGCGCTGGTATCGCGATCAGAGCTACAGCATAACCATCCGGGAGGCTCCCCGATCCAGGAGCGAGGAGCACCCATCCGGGCCGGAGAGGTGGAGGCTGACCGACCCATGCAGCGAGCTGGATGCGGCCTACTCCCTTAGCCTCTCGCCCCGGCTCATACCGGGCGTCACCACCTACAAGCGGGGCCGGGAGTGGGGGAGGATGGCCCCCCTGGGCAGAGGCGTCCCGGACCTGCTGGTGGTTTTGGACAGCAGCCGATCCATGGAGGGTCACAGATTGGGGAGCAAGACCCACCGGGCTACGCTGGCCGCCTTCAAGGCCTGCCGCTATGCCCACAGCAAGGGGGCCATGCTGGCGGCGATCAACTTCAGCGAGAAATATCTGGCCGTTCCCTGGACCCGAGACCTTTCCGCCGTCGAGCGGGCCCTGGTGGAGTTCTTCTCCACCCGCACCCACATTCCGGGAAAGGCGGTTAGGGATTTAGCCGAAGAGCGCCCCGGCTGCCTGATCCTCTGCATCACCGACACCCACATCCAGAATCTCTATCAGGAATGGGAGGAGATGGAGCGGGCAGCCCGGACGGGCAGCTTCGTTTTATTCTGCATAGACCAGGATTATAAGGACCGGCATGTGGAGGAGGCCCTGGCGGGATTGGGAAGAGTGTACTACATCAATCGGCTGGAGGACCTGGTTTCAATGGTGGTGGAGGTCACCGGGCGGGCCTATGCCGGGGAAAGTTTTATCTCCTAGCAGCAGACTGATTTTCTGGCGCGCCGGGATAGGGTAGTGGCTATCC
>DAWB01000118.1:5929-6179 GCA_002505805.1 Methanosaeta sp. UBA80
TCGAATCCCGGTCCCGGCCCCTTAATATTTGCTAGGTCATAGAAAAAATTGCGCAAAGCCACTCCCAAATGCTCATGTGCCTCAGGATAATGGCACATAAGAGGCAATGAAAAAACAAGATCCATCTGCTTCTTAAGTTTGATTTGTCAAGGAAAAGATGGGGATTTCGAGATCCTCAGCAATTCCTATGTATTGATATACAATGAGCGCATTATAAAATAAGGGGATGTGTTATGCAAACGAAATTATT
>DAWB01000073.1:0-11698 GCA_002505805.1 Methanosaeta sp. UBA80
TTAATAAAAATACAATAACAACAAAAATCTAAATATTATTTATTAAATTAAAATTACAATAAATAAAAAAATATAATTAAGTACAAATATAATTTATAATTAATTTAAAAATTATACTAAAAATTTTTAAAGTTATCTAAATTAATATTTTAAAGCTAAATTTAAATTGAGAATACATAATAATATCTGAAATGCCAGCGGATTTTAGAAGTGAGATGCATTCTTATACTTTATGCTCTCAGATCCCTCAATCGGTTAAAAACTCAATTTTAGCCTGGCTATTCATTTCATATACTATATGAATTTACCACTCATTCCGCTCATACTCATGCTTTCCTGCCCGAATACACTGCTTTAGCTAGAAATCTAATAATCATCTTATTCCATTCATATAGACTATCTGAATTGGATAAGGCAGGTAACTAATTTAGGAGCAATTTTATAAATAACTATATGGATGAAAACACTTATATTTAGCTATTCAATCTATTGTTTATAAAATTTAATAGATAAAATTTAGATTGCAAATTATTTACATCTATCTATGTAATTTTAAAAAATATGTATTTATTNNTTTGTAAATTTATAAATTATTAAAAATATAATATTTAACTTTTTAATAGATAGATATTATTAAATTATTTAAATTAAATTTATAAAGTTAATTTTTTTTATTAGATTTAGCTTAAACAACATTGAAAAGTTAGAGTTAATGCAATGAGTCTCATTATTGTTATAGCTGCCAATCTTTATATTGTTGACCAGGATTTTATCAGATGGAATTGTCGGATATTTATGATGGATATTCTAAAAGAGCTAGTGGAGATTGCAGGGGAGAGGGTTTCTGCCTCCCCATCAGAGAGATACTGCTATAGAGGAGACGCATCTCAGGTCTTTGGCCATCCAGATTATGTGATTAGACCAGAGAGCACCAACCAGGTTTCCCGGATTCTCCGCCTCTGCAATGAGAGTCTGGTTCCGGTCACAGCTCGCGGGGCGGGGACGGGACTTTCAGGCGGCTGCTCTCCGGTAAAAGGGGGAGTAGTGCTGGATACCTCTGGCATGAATCGAATACTGGAAATTGATATTGAAAATCAACAGGTCATCGTAGAACCGGGGGTGATCGCTGAGGATCTCAATTTACATCTCCATCCCTACGGCTTCTTTTTTCCACCAGACCCAGGCAGCATGGCCATGTGCACCATTGGGGGGATGATAGCTAACAATAGTAGCGGAATGCGTTGTGTTAAATATGGAACAGTGAGAGAATATGTTCTCGATCTGGAAGTTGTGCTGGCCGATGGTCGAGTCATTCACACCGGAAAGAAGGTTCTCAAATCTTCGGCAGGATATGACCTAACCCGTTTATTTGTGGGATCTGAAGGGACGCTGGGCATTATCACCAAGGCAGCTTTAAAAATAGCTCCACTACCCAAAACCAGAAAACTTATCCTTTCCTTTTTTGAGCAAGCGGATATTGCCAGCCAGGCGGTGATTAAGGTTTTTTCAGAAGGGATAACCCCTTCTGCCTGCGAGATACTTGATAAAATTACCCTTTCGGTTCTAAAGCTCTGTGACAGTCATCTCGCTATAGATGAAGAAGGAGATATGATTCTCTTTGAGGTGGATGGGACTGAGACCTCAAGCGATGAGGCTGCCAGGCTAATTGTCGAGATCTGCAAGCCTCTTGCTCTCAGCAGCAGGATCGTCTCGGATTCAGAGATGAAAGGCATCTGGGAAGCACGAAGATTGGTGGGTGCCTCTATATCCCGGCTCGATCCTCAAAAGACCAGAGTTTATATGGGCGAGGATGTGGGAGTACCCATCAAGGAAATGCCGACATTGATCAGAAAAGTGCAGCAGATCGCAGGGAAACTGAATATACCAGCCATGAAATATGGCCATATAGGTGATGGAAATCTGCATGTGGCCCTTTTCATAGATGTCTCTGATGAGTTGGAATGGGAGAAGCTGCGCATTGCCGCAGATAAGATACACAGGGCAGCCCTTGAACTGGAAGGGACAGTCAGCTCCGAGCACGGCATTGGTCTTGCAAGGGCGAAGTATTTACCGGAACAGTTGGGTGCTGAAGCATTCTCTGTGATGCACTCTATTAAGATAGCTCTTGATCCCAAGGGAATATTGAACCCGGGAAAAATGGGCTTTGATTAGCTCGGAAGTGAGAGTTATGCTTGACGAGGATCGAAAATCGGTTGATCAATGCGTCAGATGCGGAGCCTGTCGCAGCGTGTGCCCTGCTTTTCAGGAGTCGGGATGGGAGTCTACCGGCACCAGAGGGCGGATTATGATCTTAAAAGGCCTCGATTCCTGCCTCTCTCCTGATCCTCAGATCCTCGACAGCCTGAATAGCTGTACCACATGTGCCCTGTGCACTGAGATATGTCCGGCTGGAATCAATCCTCCTCATTTGATAGAGAGCGGTAGAAGACAGATGGTTTTAAAGGGAGCGATGACCGGAAAGCAAAAATCGCTAGCTGGAAATATTCTCTCAAGCGGCAATACCTTTGGCTTAAGCGATGACCGGCTATCATGGCTTACAGACAAAAGGCTCATCTTAAAAAAAGCGGAATATGCTTATTTTGTGGGCTGCATGAACTCCTATCGTTATACCGAGACAGCCGCAAGGACATTCTCTTTTCTGCAGCGCTTTGGAGCAACCATTCTTCCTGCAGAGAAGTGCTGCGGCTCGCCTCTCATGAGAATGGGATTTGATGCCCAAAAATTGGTGCAAGAGAATAGCAGACAGATAAAGGAGATAGGAGCCAGCACAGTTATAACCGGATGTGCTGGATGCCATACCACACTCAAGAATAGCTACCCTGAAGACTTCGAGGTGAAAAGCGTCTCGGAGTTCCTGGTAGAACATCTCTCGGAACTTGATCTCAGAAAGCTGGATTTCTCCGTTTCTTATCATGATCCCTGCCACCTGGGAAGGCATAGCAGAATATACGATCAGCCCAGAAAGCTGATTGAAGCCGTCTGCAATCTTGAGGAGATGAAGACCTCAAGAGAGTCTGCCAGATGCTGCGGAGGGGGCGGCGGGGTCAGGTACGGCTATAAAGATTTATCCCTGAGAATGGCAAAAAGGAGGCTTTCTGAGGTTCCAGAGGGAGTGGATTATATTGTAACCTCATGCCCGCTCTGCATCAGAAATCTCAGAGATGCCGGAGCCGGAGAGGTTAAGGTAATAGATCTGGTGGACCTATTGGCCATGGCACTTCCCTAAGAGCCATCCTGATAAAAATCGATCCAGGGATCGGGTCATTTTCTCCCTTTGATCTGGCTCTCTCATAAAGGACATTGATGATGCCGAACTGAGCCTACTCTTTAAGCCCTCAAAAAAAAATCTCTCGGACGGATTCCTGGCCTTCCAGATCGGAATGGAGATGGCAATCTGCTCGGCTCTGCCATCTGCATCTTTAGCTGGACTGAGATGAGCCTTCATCAGATCCTGATGCAGTATGAGTCCAGACCATCCCTGGAACTTGGGGCGAAGCGCTTCTATCAGAAAGCCGCAGGAGAGAAAATGGGCCCGGGCCAGCTTTCTCTTCAGCCATTGCCTCGGTGATCTGGATTGATAGTCATAGCCTGGATGTGGGCGACTTTTATCAGATCCTCTGCTGGCAGATTTTGTCCAAATCCAGATTATCGGCATGGCCCGCCCGGAGAACCATGGAATACAAAGGATGCTGTAGGCGATGAGATCTTCCCCGGAAAAGATGCCTATAATAGAGTTCGGCGTGCAGAGACTCACCCGAAAAAAATCCTGGTAATGTAGCAGGAAGATGGCAGGAATCATTTATAATCAAAAAAAGCAGAGCCTAGGCCGAATGGATAGAGAGGATTGGAGGCAGATTCAAAAGGAACTGAACAGTCTCTATGATCTCCATGAGGCTGCCGCCTCACAGACGGGCAAATGTCGCGAGTTCAACTCCCAGGCGGCCCTGTTCCTGGAGAAGCTGGAGGAGATGGGGGCGGATGATCTTGCATATAGGGTTATGGACCTCCTGGCCGGATGCAGCCCCAAAGATTTCTCACCCTGCGATAACCGGCTGAGCACAAAAGGATCTTTAGAGCGCTTGATAGAACAGGTAAAAAGAAAGATTGATTGATCGACAGCTAATCAGACAAAATCCAAAAGAATGGTCGCTTTTATCTGCTGGCACTTAAATCCTATATTTAAAGAATAACCCGATAGCCACCACAAGACTGAAAAAGGATGCAGCGTTGGCTATGATGAGAATGCTATCTCTGATGTGAATACCATAAAGCAGCCAGAGGAAGATGCCCAGGGCGAACTGCAGGAGCATGTGCAGGCTTACATCTTCTACAGACTTTGTCTTTTGGATCTTGATTATCTGGGGAACAAAGCCGAACATGGTCAGGAGAGCCGCCCCTGAGCCGATCAATTCCCATTGCATCAAATGCCCTGCTAAAGAATGCAAGCTATATTAGCTTAACATCCTAGTCCAGCAAGATCAGGCCGTAGAGCTCAGCATTCTCCCTGGTACTCTTGAGCACCTCCGGCTTGAAGCCTGCATTTGTCAGCGTCTTGAAGACATCAATGCCGCAAGCTTCCATTGATGGGCGCATAATATCCTTGTTCCTGCATTTGATGCCGTCCAAGGGGAATATAGCCTGATCCTTTTTCTGCATCTCCTCTATGACGCATGTCTCGCAAAGGGCACAGGGCATAGCACTCAGGCTGAAGGCCTTATAAAAGCCAGCTAGAAAAGCAGTTCTTTCAAGATCAGCCATTGTTTTCTGCACCTTTACCGCAGAGCTGGATAAAGCCCTTCTGCTCTGTTTTGCCGCCATCTTTGGATCTGCTGCAACTCTGAAGCGAGCGAGGGCAGCATAGCGGTACTCGGAGATCACTGCTCTGGTCTCATCGGGCGTGGGGGTGAAGGGAGGACAGCCAAGGTGCTTGCCATAATTATCGCATCCATAGCGGCATTTCAGACGGACCCAATCCGATACCACAATAATCTCCGCGGGTATTAGCCGCAGATCTTCGTGAACTGCCTTCAATTCGGAGATGATGCCTTCAGAAAATTTGATCATTGATATCAACCTACTGGACTAGCATATGTGGCATTTAAATATATATTTTTACTGCCCTTTCCAATTTCATAGAGGCAATTTGCAATTGCGCTAGAGGTTTGAGGTGCTATCGTTAAGATATCAAGCCCATTTATTTCCATTTATTAAGCCCGGATCACGGAAACAAAAAAATTGACGGGATACATCCCCCACTCAAGCAGCATCGACCGCCGCACTCTTCTCAGCAGATTGTCGATTAATCCGTCGCAGATAAAGCGATCTCTGCCCATGCTGGGATTTAGATGTAGCCCGGCTTAAAGACGTAGCTCACAGAGGCGCAGCTTCGGCCAGCTCCAAGCTCTGGTTACGGTCTTGATTTCCCTCTACCAGGGTGACAAGGCTGCCAGCCCTCCAGAGGAAGAGGTATCTGATGCTATTGTCTCCCCGCACATCCTTTATTTGAAGGCTCGGATGCCCATTGACTGTGGCATTGCTAAATATGGGAAGACCCCTTGCCACCATCTCATCATACTGAGACTTGAAATTGGAGATGGCGTTGTCCGCCTTCTCTTCATCAGAGAGCCGGATGATGGTTATTTTGGCGTCATAGGCAAGACCTGGATCAGCCCACTGATAGATGCCTACCGAGATATTGGCCGGATCAACCGGATCTATATCCAATTTACCATAGAAATCCTCGATCTCGTCGGTCATATTCACCCGGCCGTCCGGGTCAGGCAGAGATGCCACAAACTCAAAGCCTTCAGGCAGGTTCTCTCTTGGCATAGAAAGATTTCCGTCTGATGTTCCTGATATTTCTTTTGCCAGGCAGCCAATGCAGGATGCCAGCACCAAAGATATAAAGAGGACGCAAGCTATTTCCTTTGATCTCATATCCGAAGTCTTTTCCTTTCAAGTCCATAAGGATTATGATCCAGATGCTGTGTTGTTCATCCGATATCTTTAAGCCCTTCTTGAGGCTCATCGGCACTTAAGAACGATTTTAATTCTCAATCCTCTCCACCTTTTCCACCACTGCAATTCCCCTCTTTTCCAGCTCCTTCATCAGTGAGGCATAAACCTCTCCTTTAATCGCATCCTCCGGGGCAACGATGCCCTTTTCTTCAATCACTCCTCCCGCCAGAAGCCTGGCTGCCACTGCAGCGCAGGATGCAGTAACTCTGGCCATGGCAGACAGGCCGCTCTGTGCATCTGCCCCGGCCCACATATAGCAATCAGATCGGGCTTTAGAACCCCATGCCGTGTTCCACATGACGCAGACATCCATATCTCCGGGCTGCGGCAGCAGCCTCGGCTCAATCATCCTTAAAAAGAAGTCTCTGGGCCGGACCTCCTGGCCGCAAAAGCTTATGGGATCGATATCCAGAAGTCCGCAGTCTTTAAGGGTATCAATGGCCTGCCAGTGCCCGGGCCAGCGAATGGTCTTCTCCGCGAAGCTCTGAAGGTGGCTGCGGGTGAAAAGAAAGCTGGGCATGCCCGGAGTTATGGCACATTCCAGCATCTCGTCCACTCCGCACTCAGCAAATCTAAAGCTCTCCCGTCCCGAGGTAGCTTTGACCTCGGCGAGCCTGCCCTCCTCCATAATCCGCACATCGACCATATATTCCCGCAGAACATGCTCGAAGGACCAGGTTATCATGTACTGCAAGGGATGGCGGGCTGCTGATTCATGATCAGGAATACCTCCCACCCTAGCCACTGCACTATCCGCCTTGACCTGCCGGATGGCCTGTCCCAGGGTGACATTGGACAGCCCCGGCGCAAATCCCATGCCGTCCAGCAAGGTGATCCCGGCATCCTCTGCCCTTCGGTGCAAAGACTCACCGTACTCCTCCGCACTCATGCCCGCCGGCACCTCCATACCCTCCCTCTCGTAGGGATCCGGCCTGCGGTGGTATTCCTCTAAAATGTCCACTACATCAAGGCCAGCACCGATGGCCGTCTCCAGCGTGCGGTAGCTGCTCCGTCGATCAGGCAGTGTTATGACTCCCACATCATACTCCTGCATCAATGCCCTGGCTCTTCGGGCATCAGAGATGTCCAGAAAATGCGCCGTCACCTTCTCGCTGCCTATCCAGGACTTTATCTTCTCCAGAGAAGAACGACTGCGGCCCACAATGCCAATTTTGTCCGCCCCGCCTTTGGCGGCCAGATCCCAAGCAACAGCAGAGCCGATTCGTCCGGCACCGCCGAAGATCAGAATACTGGGAGAATTTCCGGTCATCTCCACACCTCTGGCTTGCTGCCATCAACTGGACCCATCTCCTGCTGAACCTGCAGCCCCTTAGGGTTTCTTTTCGAGGCTATTTTTGAATCCTTCCCGATCAATTCCATGCTCTTCTCGCACATCGCTCCAGGAGATGCGGGCATAGATCCAATATCTTTCGGTCAAAACCAAAAGGTATATCCTTAAATCCGTCAATATAATGCAGGATAGGGAGGAAGAAAGAGATGAAATACAAAGGCGTAGCGGCCATGATGATCGCCGTTATCGCGATGCTGCTGGCGGCAGGCTGCACCAGCAGTCCGGAACAGACGAGCTGTCCGATCAGTCCAGAAAAAGAAGCAGCTAATCAGAGCGAAAATGTCACCGCTCCGATAAAGTTAACAGAAGGAGACGACCAGGCGGTTCCATGTGCGGAAATCAACGGCAAGCAAGAGGGAAAATAGGAGTGGAATAGCCACCAAGATATTTGCCTTATCCGGCTAGATGCAGAAAGAAGCCAGATTGATTTGGCACGGGCGGAGATACCATCCCTGCCTGACTTTGATCCCATTGTCTCATTATTAAGAGGGGTTTCGCCCGGTTTTAAATCGGACAAGAATCCCTTGTCTATTAGTCGGCTCTTCGCTGATTCCGATGAAAAGCAAAGAAACCAAAAGTTAGCGGCATTATCCATCTGCCCAAAAATTTACCTTTTTAACCTCGTATCCTGCCTGTGCTATGCATTGAATCATGTCTTCGATGGTTAGAGTTCCCTGATTCTTATTCTTAGGAATCGGCGCATCTCTTTTGGCTCTTCGCTATTTAGTGTGGGTAACCTCGGAATATCGATTCTCAATCCCTAAGACAAAACCACACAATGAGTCTAGCATGATGGGCGATTGATATTGATCCAATCATTGCGGTGGTATCCTTGGAATTTCTGGTCAGATCCCAGAATTCAAGCCTACCCATACAAAACAGCGAGGAACCTCTCTTTTTGATAGGCGACCCTCCTGGTTATCCCCTCACCCACAGAATTTAGCGAGGAGCCAATAAAATGCCAGATTTCTAAGAACCAAGGAGTCATGGCAGGGCCATTTCCTCTCCTTCTCCCCGGGCTCGCTAAGAAGCTGCTACAAGATCAATTGAATCCTGGCTCCAGCAGCTAAAGGCTGCAGCGGAGAAAGCTGCCCATATTTGAGATCCTTACTCCATCGAGCATTATATATATAATAAGATCTTATTATTTCCTGACAAGAGATCCTTGCAAAATTTCAGAGGCATTCGAGGTGAAGATATGGAACATACAGATGAAAACATAATGGATCCCTTCAATATAGGTCTCTACCTAATAGAAGCGGGACTGGTTGGCGTAGTGATCTATGCCATGATGGTGCTTCCGGATCTATTCCAATCTATGACCTGATCTGTTGATCCGAATCATAAATTGCAGGTTTCTGGGCAGGAACGTACAGTCGGCTCTATGGAAAACAAAACCATAGCTTTGGCTCTAAAGCTACAGATTTCATGCTTTTCTTTCGGTGGTCTGGCGATATGCAGGATTTGGATTTTCTCTGATCGTAGTAAAATCCAATTTTATTTAGGTGGAGGTGCAATGGCATCATCCATAACCATCCCATAGATCCTGAGTTCCCCAAAATTTAGGCATATTAAAATATTATTCGCTATCAATGACCGAAATCTATAAATGCTATTATGTGCCTAAATAACTACATGAAATCTTTTACTCGCATCAAGAAGATAAACGGCCAGGAATATCTCTATGAGATTGCGCCTTACTACGACAAAGAAAAGAAGCAAATCCGTCAGAAAAGCAAATATCTGGGCAAGAACGTTGAAGGTGTTCCGGTCAGGGTACGCTCCCAGGAAAAGGTACCCAAGAAAGTGCTTTCGCATGGCGAATTTGTGCCGCTTAAAAAGATCATAGAGGACCTTGAGCTGGAAAAGACCCTCTCTGAAGTTCTTCCAGCCAAGAAAGTCTGGCCAGTCTTAACGTTGGCAATGAATTATGCGATTCGCCCGCGAGGATTGACCCATATCCAGAGCTGGTATGAAGGCATTGCCCTCCATGAAGAACATCCTGATCTTCCCTTATCCTCCCAGAGCCTCTCTCGAATGCTCAGTCATATCGGTGAAAGCACAGCGAACCTCGAATTCTCTCGCAAACTTATCCAGAGAATATCCACATGCAGCACGCTGGTCTATGACATAACTTCTATGTCATCTTACTCTCAAAACATAAGCTTGCTGGAATTTGGCTACAATCGAGACGGTCTCGATCTGCCTCAAATCAACCTGTCCCTGATTGTGGACAAGGATCTCGGCATCCCTGTCATGTACGATCTCTATCCTGGAAGCATAGCAGACGTTTCCCCACTCAAGAATACCATCCAGAAGATAAAATCTCAGGGTGTTCGAAATTATACTTTGCTCATGGATCGTGGCTTCTTTTCAACAGATAACATCGATGAGATGGTTTGCGCTGGTCTATCATTCATCATTCCGCCAACAAGCACTCTTAAGAAGGTCAAAGAAGCCATTTCTTCGATCCACAGCCGCATTGATGATCCTGAAAACCTGAAGCTCTACGAAAAGGAACCGCTTTTCGTCATGCCAATTAAGATAGAAGTGGGCGTGAACAAGTTGGATGGATACGCATATTACGATCAAAAAAGAGAGCAGATGGAGAGAAACACCTTCTATAAGCGTCTGTACGATCTGATGGAAGTTCTCAAGGCTAAGAACCTGAAGCCTTGGATGAATCCCTCTGAGATATTCAGGGAGATCGCTAAGAGGGACGCCGGGTTCATTGATTGGAGAGCTGTTAATGGCAAGTTTGAGGTCTCACTGCGAAAAAATGCCATCTCTCAAGCCATAAATAAAATGGGTAAGTTCATCCTACTATATCAGGGCACTTTCTCCTGGGACGAGTGTCTCGCCCTCTACAGAAGCAAGGATGTCGTCGAGAAAGGATTCGATGTGCTGAAGAATGATATTGAAATTATGCCTTCACACCTTAAGACAAACAGCAGCTTGAAGGGATATCTCTTCGTTGCTTTCCTTGCCTTGATCTTGAGGATGAAGCTATCGAGGATGATGAGTGATGCAGGATTGAACAAAAGATATTCCGTGGACGGATTGTTCACAGAATTGGAAAAGATCAAGGCGNNCAGTCTAAGGGGTTATCTCTTCATCTCATTTCTTGCTCTAATCTTGCGAATGAAACTGATGAGGAGGATGATCGATGCCGGACTGAATAAAAAATATTCTGTCGAAGGGCTATTCACAGAGCTTGAAAAGATCAAGGCGATGATATTGCCTGATGGGGAGAAGATCGTAACTGAGATCACAAAGAAGCAACGCGAAATACTGGATGCGCTTCAATTGTGTGCCTAAATGCTGGGGAGGTCAGGCTTGAATGAACTCATTTACACAAGAATCAATGTGTTCTATTGGGAGATCTGGAGGAAATTTAGAGGGTCTTGCTTGTATTGTTTTATTCAACACTCCTTTTAGATATAGGGAGAACATCATCGTATGCTGAATTCGATATGCATATTTCCAATCCATGTCCCCAATAGCTAATCCTTCTTTCTTAGCAGTTTTATCACGCAATTCTCTATACTCAGGAACATTCCAAGATATTACCGGGCGGAACATAAGTTTTTTCTCAGACTTCATTGGTGCTGGATAGACAAAAACTCTATGGAAATCCCATAACTCATCTATGCGAGGGAGATCGTGTTCGCAACAGGTGCCGATCCAATCTTGGTCATTCTCAAGATTATAGGCATTGACTATAGCTTTTCCAAATGTGATTTCCTTATCCCAAGTAACTTCACCAAAGGAGATCGCGCCTCTCATGGGAAGGCTCCTTTTTATTCCCAAGTTCAACATATGCTTCGAAAAATCTAGTAATTTCTCTAAAGCGTCTCTGCTATCTTCTGCGCCAACAAAGATTGTATCTGATATTAATTGGTAGTGTTTTTCAAGACGAAACTCTCTAACACCATCTTTGCAGAGTTGAATCCATTCTTCAACTCGATTTTTATATTCGTCATGCGTTAAATTTAGAATTATATTACTAAATCCAAGCAGATCACCAACATAGCGATAATTGAATAATCTCGCTATATGATCTCACTCAGCCTTCCTGGCTCGCTCATCAGCTCCGTTCCCACCAGCAGNNCGCCCGCCTCCCTCGCCAGTGGCGCCAGCCGCTCGAATACTGCCAGATCCACCTCCAGGGTATTGAGATTGCGGTTGTTGATGCCTATGATCCTGGCATCGGTCTTGAGAGCGGCCTCTAACTCCTCCTCGGTGTGAACCTCTAACAGCGGCTCCATTCCCAGGCTCATGGCCGCCTCAATGAACCGGCCCAGGTCT
>DAWB01000073.1:11826-12019 GCA_002505805.1 Methanosaeta sp. UBA80
CCTCCTTCGGCATAGGCAAGGGCATAGGCGGAGACCTCCTCTGCCTTGAGGGGACGGCCCAGGGCCTTGGGCTTGATCTCAGCGATGACAGGGATTAGGCCCTTCCTCCTGACTGCTCTGGCTGAGGATATCAGGTCCCGGCGCTCCTTTACCGGCCAGGATACGGCAGGGGCAATTCCTCGCCTGCGGCTCT
>DAWB01000073.1:12129-12514 GCA_002505805.1 Methanosaeta sp. UBA80
GAGCTTCTCGATGGCCAGGGAGTGATACCTTCCCCCCACCAGAGGATTTTCTACTCCCCGAAAGATGCCTTTGCCGTCATGGATAATAGGCGAGGTCTTGCCGTGCAGGGGCCTGGTGTGGGAGACCGTGCCCCCATAGGCTATATTCATGGCCTGGTGGCCTAGGCAGATGCCCAGGATGGGCGTTTGGTAAAATTGCCTGATTATGTCCAGACAGGAGCCGATGTCTCTCTGATTGGCCGGGTGACCGGGCCCGGGAGAGATGACAATCCCCATTGGGCGGAATGCCGAGACCTCGGCCAGAGTCACCCGGTTGGACCGGACCACCGTCTCCGGATAAAAGGCGGACACATAGTCCACCAGGTTCCAGACGAAGGAGTCCTGG
>DAWB01000073.1:12679-12830 GCA_002505805.1 Methanosaeta sp. UBA80
GTCTATGGAGAAGTAGCCTATGCCCCCCCCATAGATGCCCCGGGGGTCCTCTTCTAGGTCATCTATGACCTCCATAGCCCGCAGCTTGGGAGCACCAGAGAGGGTGCCGGCGGGAAAGACCGACCGGGCGGCATCGAACTGGTCGCACTCC
>DAWB01000229.1 GCA_002505805.1 Methanosaeta sp. UBA80
CGCCCTCTCCTTCATCTTCTCCATCCAGATGCATCGTCCCGCCCCATTCTATGCCATGGATGAGATAGACATGTTCCTGGACGGGGCCAATGTGGAGCGGGTGGCCAGGCTGATCAAGAAGATCTCCGCCAGGGCTCAGTTCATAGTGGTATCGCTGAGAAAGCCCATGATACTGCAGTCCAGGTACACCCTGGGGGTGACCATGCAGGAGAACAACATCACCACGGTTACAGGCATAGCCACCGGCTGAGCCGCAAGAGGTGCAGAGATGATAGAAAAAGAGGTGGAGTTCGTGCTGGGAGAGCCAGCCGAGGTTCTGGTGGACCTGGCCCGAAGGGGAGAGATAGATCCCTGGGATATCGATATAGCCCTGGCCACGGAGAAGTTCCTCCAGTATATCGACTCTCTGGAGAGGAGGGATCTGAGAATTCCTGCCCGGACTCTGCTCTATGCCAGCATTCTCTTGCGGCTCAAGTCCGATCAGATGGAAGGGCAGGAGGACGAAGAGGGGGAGGTTGAGCCGGAGGAGATAGAGGAAGACCCCCAGAATAGAGAGGATATCCCGGATCAGCTTCCCAGGCCTCCTCTGCGCCGCCATACCAAGCGCCCGGTGACCCTGGATGAGCTGATATCGGAGCTGAAGAAGGCGGAGGTGGTGGGCAGAAGGAAGGCCATGAGAGAACGCTGGCCTCTCCTGGCGGAAAAGAAGATCTTAGATCCATCTCATGAAGAGGGCATCGAGGAGAGGATAAAGGCCCTCGGCCCCATTTTGGACGAGATGTTCACAGAGAAGACCCGCCTCACATTCCAGGAGATTAACATCAGAGACGGCGCGGCCCAGGAAGAAGTCACCAACTACATCTCCCTTCTCTTCATGGCTCAGAGAAGGACTGTCTGGCTGGAGCAGGAGGAGATCTTCGGGGAGCTGTTTGTGAGCAGGCAGGCCAGAGCGGAGGATCTTGCCGGATAGTAACCTGCTGTCCATGCTCCTCCGCTGTCTCCCGATCTGCTGGCCAGAATTTAGTCTCTGATGGACCATCTTCTCGCGCAATATTTGTCCTGGGATATTCGGCCCTGATAGATTATCCCGACTATATCCAGAATGCAATTTCCCTATCAGTAAGCCATTGTGAAATGGATTCACAAGTGGTTAATATCACCTCTTGCAGAGAGTATCGCTTACTGATATCTATTATTCATTAGTATCCGCAGGATTGCTCTTTTCACAAAACATGCAGCCCTGTCTTATTGGGTATCGTCTGGATGTTGTGAAATACTAATTCTCGGTCAAATAGCCTTTTATTTTCAAAAAAAAGACCTAATATCAGTTTTTAACCTTTAACTACAGCTACCAACTACCAGAAGATATATATACCACCAAAAGATAGGTTATTATTGTGCCAGAAGGGCCAGACAGTTTGTCTGATCACATCAAGATGGGATGAATACAGAAGTATTATCCATCTGAGGGGATGGATGAATCTTCACAATCTTGATAATAAAATTGGGAGGCGAGGGGCAAATACGAAGGAGGAATCGGCCAGAACTCAGAAATAATTTGAGGCTGGCCGCTGCCCGAATGTGTTTGCCGCTATCTGAAGCATAACGTCACCATAAGGGGATGGCATAGGGAGTAGCAATGAAGGGGAGATCGAAGGGAAGAAGGGGCCTTTCGATGCTCTAAAATGCTTCGCAGGATAAAGAACCTCTCATCAGGGATGGCACAAGAGGGAAGCAAAAGCAGATTAATCATCCGATGGGGATTTACATCTCCCGGGCCGGCACTCTGTCGGAAAGGGGCGACAGAGAAACAAAGGTAGGGGGATGAATGGTCCGGGGTCTCATTATCCCCCTCTGTCGGGAAGGGACGACAGAGAGGGAAAGGCCAACTGGCAGACGAGATCTGGTCGGGAGAAGATGGGGCAGAGGGCAAAAGCGGCATGTCTTTGCCTTCTGCCTCAAACCAAGGGATGGCAGAAGATGATTCAGCCGGATGCAAGGGAGCGGCTGAGAAAGAACGATGGCGTAAGCATGGAAGGGGATGAGAATGAGAGGGCATATGAAATTGTTTGTGTTGCAGATGAATCCGGATAAGAGCAAGCAGATGAAGGATGCTCTAAGATCGGAGAATATCTCCTTTGGCCTCGGGCCGAATGAAGCTTCATCTCTTCAGCGCATAACATCCACATCGGCTCCTGTGATTGTGTCGGCAAGACAGTAAGAGGCGACAACAGATGAGGATCCGGATAGAAATAGAGGATAAGGGCCTCAAGTCCTCCCACGAATTCGAGTCGCAAAATATGGATGGGGAGGCTCTAAGGGACAGGATAATAGGCTTTCTGTCAGCTTCCGGAGTTTTTGAGGGCAGAGGAGATATAGCCGGCTCAGGAGCACCTGCTCCGGACTATGGTCATGGCACTTTGATGGAGAAGCTTGGCAGCTTCATAAAATATGAATTCTCCAATACCTGGTTTACAACCCAGGAATTAAGAGAGAGATATGAGACGGTGGCAGATGACATTAAGCTATCCACGGTCTCGACCTATCTGTCTCGAATGAATCGGGATGGCCTGCTGGACAAGAGAGGCAATAGAAACAACCGGCAATACAGGCTGATGGAGAGCTTCGAGCCGGATATGGTTTCGCAGAATAATTATCAGCGTCAGAATAGCTTTGAGAAGAAAAGAGCATAAAGCAGATGAAGGCAGTCCGGCCGGAAAGACTCGAGCAGATCTTTCCCACCACCATACATCCTCTGTTGCAGATTTCCGGTCCGGCTTCTCTGCTAGCCGGAATGCTTTCTTTTATGTGAAATGAATTTGTGAATATAGCCCCTGTCTCTTTCTGCAAATCAGGCTGCACCTTTCATTCTGGACAGAGTCAAATTGGCAGCATATCTGGTAAGAGGCTCCTCCGGGTCAATCTCAAGGACCCTCTCAAAGGCCTCAAGTGCTTCTTTTGAGCGGTCTAGCCCTGCCAGTGCCAGGCCCAGATTGTAATGGGCATCCTTATTCCTGGGATCGATTGTGATAGCCCTCTCAAAGCTCTTCATGGCTTCATCCGGCATTCCACTCAGGTTCTGGGCCAGCCCCAGGCCGATCCAGGCGGAAGCATCCTCACCATTGAGATCTGTGGCTTTTTTGAAGGCCTCGGCCGACTGGCTGTATCGGCCTGACCGGTAGTAAATGGTTGCCAGGTTGTGCCATAGGTCTCCCACCGAGGCATTGATCCGGCAGGCTGCTTCCAGGCTTTCTGCTGCATCATCATAATCGCCCATGGCTGCCTGGAGGCTTCCCAGGTTGGAGTAAGCAGCATAGCTATGGGGGTCGATGGCGACCAGGCTTTTGAAGCATTCCAGGGCGACCGAGTGGTTCTCTTGCGCTATCAGGACCAGCCCCTTGCCCAAGAGTGCCTCTCTGTTATTAGGATCGAGATCCAGGGCCCGCTCGAAGATAGGAAGGGATTGATTGTACCGCTGCATGGCGCAGATAGAATTGCCCTGGCCGATGTAGCTATGGATGCTCTCGGAATCCACTGCCACAGCCTGCCGNNCGCCGCGTAAAATATGTCCGCCAGGCCCAGGATGGCCCTGCTGCTGTTAGGCTGGAGAGTGAGAGCCCGCCAATAGCTGGCCAGAGCCTGATCGGAATCACCTGCACAGTACAGCGAATCGCCCCGGCCCGCCCAGGCCGGAGAGCTGTTCGAGTCCAGCTCCAATGCCCGGTCATAATGCTGCAAGGATGCCAGGCAGTCGTTCATGGCATATCTGATATCGCCCCCAGCCTGCCATGCCCCGATGTTCCGGGAATCGATGGACAGGGCACGGTCAAGAAGGGGAAGGGCTTCCTCTGGCCGACTGCTTTTGAGATAAGCATCAGCTCCTCCCAGGAGGGCTCGCAGATTGCCCGGCTCGCCTTGCAGAGTCTTTTCGTAGGCTGTGCTGGCATTGGCAATATCCTCCTCCGCCATGAGGGCGTCGCCTCTTCCCGCCCAGGCGGCAGGGCTTAGAGGATCCTGGAGCAGGGCCAGATCATAGCTGGCCAGGGCTTCAGCGGTCCGGTTCATCTGCAGCAGGGCCTCGGCTCTTCCAATCAGGGCAGAGACATTTTTCTGATCAAGGGCCAGAGCGGACTGGAAGCTCAATAAAGCCGCAGATTGGTCGCTCATCTTGAGAGCGCAGCTGCCGCGGCCCAGCCATGCCTGGAGAAGCTCCGGCTCGATCTCCAACGCCCGGGCATAGGACCGGCAGGAGCTGCTGTAGCTGCCCTGAGCATAGAGGGCATCGGCCGAGCCCAGTATTGCCTGGATATCTGATGAATTCCGCATCAGGGCCTTCTGGAAACAATCCAGCGCGTCGGGATATTCTTTAAGTGCCATGTGGACCATTCCCTTGCCCCGCCAGGCAGCGGCATCATCTTTATCCTTCTCCAGAATAAACGAGAAGCATTGCAGAGCCTTCCGGTATTCTTTCATCTTGAGCAGCAACTCACCCTTTGCCAGAAGCACCCCGGTGTTGTTATCGTCCTCCCTGAGAGCCTCCTCGTAGCTCTTCAGGGCTCCCTGGTAGTTTTCCAGCTTCTCTTGAGCCGATGCTTTGTCCATCCAGAGGAAGATGTTCTGTGGATTTTGATGCAGGGCCAAGTCCAGGAACAGTCCGGCCATCTTATATCTGCCCAGGGCCAGGAGGATCTGTCCTTTAAGAGCTTGAGCCTTCAAGCCGGTCTGATTTATCTCCAGAGCATGGTCAACGGCGGCAAGAGATTCGGAATCATTTCCTAGGGAGAAGAGGACTTCTGCCTTAAGCAGCCAGGCATCTTCCTGGCCCGGGTCCATCTCCAGAGAGCGGTTGATGCTCTCCAGGGCCAGGGAGATGGAACCGGTGTCCATGTATTCCTTCGCCTGCTCTAGGTGGCGGTAAGAATCAGAGCTATCCGGCTTGTCCTCTGGAAGGGATCGTCTCTCTGATCCTTCTTCAAGGGCCAGATCAGCTGAACCATTCTCATTCCGGCTGGCAGTCAAAAAGTCCATGGTCTTTCGCTTCCCCTCCTGGGCAGAGATCTCCCCGGAGTAGACATCAAGAGCAGCATCATAGCTCTCTGCTGCCAGATCATACTGCCCCTGCTCAAAAAGCAGGTCTCCCTTCTGGCTCAGAGCCTTTGCCTGTAATTGGGCCGCCACCTGATTATGGGGATCGAGGTGCAGAGCCTCTTGCAGGCGTTCCAGGGCCGGGCTGACATTTCCGGCTGAAAGCTCCCTTTTGCCCAGCTCAGTGAGCAGAAGGGACCGGGCCGCTATAGCTTGCCCGGATGACTGGCCCACAGACTGCAACTGATCGTAGCAGGTGAGGGCTTCCTCTACCTCATCTCTCCCCACCAGGGCTGAGCATTGGATCTCCATAAAACGGAGGTCTTGAGGCGCAAGGGCAAGAGCCTCGCTGCTGATGCTGTAGGCCTCCTTGAAGCTGCCCCGGTCGAGGGCGTCCTGGCCCTCGGCCAGAAGAGAATTGAGTAGCCCCTTTCGGCCCTCCTGGGCCAGGCCCTGGCCTTGGGCATTTTCGTAGAACTGCTGGGCATCCTCATACTCTTTCAGGGCCAAAGAGGAGTTGGCCAATCCCAGCCAGGCATGGGCCAGGCTTTTATTGAGTGAGAGGGCTTTGTCATAGCTCTTTATGGCCTCGCGCCACCTCTCTCCCAGCTCCTTAGCCCTGCCGTCCTCCAGCCAATAATTGGCATTTGCGTCCTCATTCTTCAGGGCCATCCCCAGGCAAATCTCTGCCATCTTGTATCGCCCCAGCCGGGAGAAGGCCACGCCCTTGCCCCCCCAGGCGGAGGCGTTGCCGCCATCGATCTTTAGAGCCCGGTCAAAGAAATCGGCTGCCTCCCGATAGCTGCCGTTTTCCAGAGCGGAATGGCCCTGCTCCAGCCATGAGCCCAGGTCCTCTTGAGAGGCCGATGCGGCGGCGATGAAGAGCAGGCAGCATAGAATGATGCGGAATAATGCTCGCAGCAGAGGCAGAGAGTCAAGCAGGCCGGTCATTGACTGGAAGAGAGGTGATGATTAAGATATATTACCAGCGCTTTGCATATGCTAGAGGACGCAGTCCCCGGGAAAGCTATGATGTTGACACCTCTACGATATCTCCGTCCTTTAAATTCAATGCTCGGCGTAGATTCACTGGAGCTATGACCTCCATCAGTTCCGGGGGATGGCTGCTCTTCTCCGGGCGGATGGCCACGGCATCCAGACCGTTGATCCGGATGCGATAGCACCGGCAGCCAGCAAAGCTCTCCCTTCCCTTCGAGAATCCATGGATGAGGATGACCGGGGCCGAAGCGGAAAAGGGCTCTTCCAGGAGAACATTGAGGGTGCCGGGGAATGGGATGAAACCGAGGCGATCCAGGAACTGCTGGCGGTAGCCATCCCGGGTGAGATAGTATCCCGCCTGCCCCACTCCTGCTGTGACTTTTCCAAGCATTGCTCCAACTGCTCCATTGAGTGCATCTATGGGATTTAGATTGCGGTCAATATGAGCTGATGGAAGAATTGATAACCATAAAATGGAATGGAAAGCTAAAGGTGAGACGCACGAAGGCTGGCAGAATTCTGGTCAAAATCAACCGCATATCCGCCTGGCTGCTCCTGATTTTCATGATCATATTCATCATCTCCGGCTATGCCTGGTGGAATATGACCTTGCTGCCCCTGCATCTGGCCAGAAGGCTGCATACAGAGCCTGATCTGCTGCTGGTGTTTTTCTTCCTGGTGCATGTGTTGATCAGCACTCGCTTCACCCTGGCCCGCTGGAGAGTGGGAAACAGCAGGCTGGTAGACATGCTGCTCCTGGCAGCGGGCTTGTCCTTCTTCTGGTTGGTTTTGAGCATCCGCTAAGAAAAAGCGCACCGCAAGGTTTATCTAACTTTAAGTTAGTAACTCCAGGTTCAATAGATATGGTCGAGTGATGTCATTGGATCCGGTTGAGCTACTAGATATTCTGGGAAATGAGAACAGAAGGCGCATCCTTCAGCTTCTTTCCTTTCGTCCTTTTTATTTCAATGAGATGGCCANNTATCATAGACCATCTGGAGATGCTGGAGCGGGCCGGCCTGGTGGAGTGCTACCAGGAACAGGGAAGGCGAAAGTACTTCCGCATCGCCAGAAAGACGGTGCTGGAGGTATCTCTCTCGCCCCATTCCTATGGGGTGCGGGCTTATCTCTCTGAGGATGCGCCTGGTAGAGAAGACGCCAACCCTGCCCGGGATCTCAAGAATCTCAGAGAGGAGCTGGCCGGCCTGGAGCAGAAGAGGCTGGAGCTGCGCCGCCTGTTAGAGCAGATAGATAGCCGGGAGATGGAGATCAAGAGGATAGCCTGCCAGGCAGCCCAGAGCTATGCAGAAAACCAGCTGGAGGCGGAGATACTATCAGCGCTTTTCTGCGGGGATGCTGATGCTTCCCGGCTGGCGGAGAAGCTGGAGATGGCCGAGGCGGTGGTAGCAGACCGGCTCAAGCAGATGAAAGAGCGAGGCGCAGTTCATATAGCAGATCATAAATGGAGCATCCGATAGATGCATCATATAGCATCTATCAGATGCCCGTGGAGAGAAAGGAGATGACTAGCCCGGAGTCGGTCGGAGAGGCGAAAAAAGGCGGGAGCTGCATTCAACTGCGGGTCGCCGAGGCCTATCATAAGGATGCGGGGAAGGGTGTGGCCAGGATTGGAGCGGCGGCAATGGCCTCTTTATCCCTGGAGAACGGCGGCGTGGTGGAGATCCAGGGCAAGGACAAGCTCTATGCCATTGCCTGGCCGGGAAATCCGGAGGATGCCGATGATCTGATCCGAATCGACGGCAACACCCGGGCCAACCTGGGAGTGGGCATAGACAGCAAGGTGGCCGTCTCCCGGGCCGAGGCCAGGCCGGCCAGGAAGATCGTCGTATCCCCCACCCGCCCCATCCGGCTTATGGGCGGCCCGGCTTATCTTCTGCGCATGCTGCAGGGCAGGGCGGTGGTCAAAGGAGAGATGCTGCGGGTGGAGATGATCAACAACAGCCTCAACCTGGCCGTGGTCAGCACCATGCCCTCCGGTGCGGTGCTGGTCACGCCGGAGACCATCATCAGCATAACCCGTGAGACCCTGGAGNNAGCGCTCCATGTGAGGGATATCTCCTATGAGGATATAGGGGGCCTGGCCAGGGAGATCAGGGAGATCCGGGAGATGATCGAGGTTCCCCTGCGCCATCCCGAACTCTTCTCCCGCCTGGGCATCAATCCCCCCCGCGGCGTCCTGCTGCATGGCCCACCAGGCACGGGAAAGACCCTCATCGCC
>DAWB01000001.1 GCA_002505805.1 Methanosaeta sp. UBA80
CTGAACAAGCATCTGGCGGAGATCAATGCCCGTGAGGCGGCAGAGGCCCGCAGTAAGAAGAAATAATTAATACTATTTTTTAGAGAAAGGCGGGACTGTGATGAAGCTTATAGTTCTCTTAGGAGACGGCATGGCTGATCTCCCCCTGGAGGTTTTAGGTGGCAGGACGCCGCTGCAGGCGGCAGAAAAGCCCAATATGGACCGACTGGCCCGGCAAGGCAGAAGCGGCCTGGCCCGGACGGTGCCGGAGGGCTTTGCCCCGGGAAGCGATGTGGCCAACCTTTCGGTCCTGGGCTACGATCCGGCGGAATGCTATACCGGCCGGGCGCCGCTGGAGGCAGCGGCCATGAATGTGCACCTGGGCCCGGATGATATCGCTTTTCGCTGCAACTTTGTGACCATTGATAATGGGCTGATGAAGGACTACAGCGCCGGGCATATCTCCACCGAGGAGGGGCAGGAGCTGATCGAAGCCCTGGCCCCGCTCATGCCCGGGCAGCGGCTCTACCCCGGTGTGAGCTATCGCAATCTTCTGGTGCTCCAGGCCGGCGCCAGAGCCGAGTGCACTCCGCCCCACGACATCAGTGGCCAGCCGGTGGAAGAGCACCTGCCCCGGGGACAGGACAGCGAGCTGCTCGTGGCGCTGATGGAGGCGGCCCGGCCGGTTCTGGAGAGGCATCAGGTCAACCGGCGGCGCATAGCTGCAGGAAAGCGCCCCGCCAATGCCATATGGCTGTGGGGACAGGGGCCGGCTCCGGCCATGCCTTCCTTTGCTGAGAAGTACGGCCTCTCCGGAGCCATGATCTCCGCTGTGGATCTGCTGAAAGGAATAGGCAGGTACGCCGGCCTGAAGGTGATCGATGTTCCGGGGGCCACGGGCAACATAGACACCAACTATCAGGGAAAAGTGGATGCGGCGTTGGAAGCATTGAAGAGCCGCGATTTCGTCTATCTGCACATCGAGGCCCCGGATGAAGCAGGCCACGAGGGCGAGATAGACCTCAAGGTGAGGGCCATTGAGCTATTCGACGAGAAGGTGGTGGGGCCGGTTCTGCAGGCTCTGGAGAAAAGCGGAGAGGATTGGAGGGTCCTGCTCATGCCCGACCATGCCACGCCCATATCCATCAAGACCCATAGCAGCGATCCTGTGCCATTCACCATCGCCGGAAGCGGTATCGAGCCAGATGAGGTGGAGAGGTTTGATGAGTTGGCCGCGCAGAGGGGCGAATACGGGCTGGTGGAAGCGACGGAGCTTGTGGGGATGATGAGAGGATAGGCAGCACATGCAGCTTTATAGGTTCGGGACGGGGAGCGATACTGCAAATGGGCCCGGCTATTGCTCTTTTCCGGATGCACAGCAATCGGATGCAATTATGTGCACCCCCTCGCTGTCATGGACAATGATCCCTCTCTTTCCCGGTGGCCCCCGCGGGAAGTCCCGGTATCTTTCCAGGAGGGCTATGGATTCCTCGATCTCGATGACCTGGCGGGCTATGAGCAGCTCCGCCAGCCTCTGCGCCTCCTGGTCATCAATTTCTCTTCCCAGAGCGCGGCACTCCGAGGCCATAAGCTTGCCCCGGTCCAGGTAGAAGGGATAGGTGCGGCAGATCATTGGCCGGACCGGATAAATGGCGCACACTCCTCCCAGGTAGAATCGGCAGGCTTCTCCCACCTTGGCCAGCCTCCATTCCAGGGTATGAAAATAGCCCTCCCGGTCCCACTCCCCCTCCTCTGGTGGGGTGGCAACCTCCGCCCAGGAGAGGCCGGTGGCCTCCTGGATGCTTCGAATCTCAAATGGAAAGACCAGGACGCTGTTGTCCTCCCCCCGGCAGCACTCCCCGCAGCCCTGGCATGAAAAGCCCATATCCCGGATCTCTCCGGCTAAGTTGGCCCGACTCTGACTCTTAGCCCTTCTGAGATCCTCTCTCAGCTCGGCAATCCTGGAGGCCATCTCCGGAGATGCGCCCTCGCCCCTCCCTTCCACTATCTCCGGCATAAAGAGATGAAATTGTCCAATAGCTCGGCCCCGTGCTCGGTGTGGATCACCTCAGGGTGCCACTGCACCCCGTATAAAGGTCGGTCCAGGTGCCTCATGGCCTCTATCTCGCAGACGGCAGAGCGGGCCAGGGTCTCAAATCCCTCCGGAAGGACAGACACCTGGTCCATATGGGAGGCCCAGGTCTTGAACCTGGCCGGAAGGCCCTTCAGGATGTCGTCCTCCTTTATGACCTCCACATCCACCTCGGCATATCCACCCATGCTGCCTGGGACTACCTTTCCGCCGAAGGCGGTGCCCATAAGCTGCATTCCCAGGCAGATTCCCAGAATGGGGATCTCCAGCTTTCGCAGATAATCCTCGCATCGCCCTGCCCTATCCAGGGAGGGGCCCCCTCCCAAAATCAGGCCGTCGGCATCGATCTTCTCCGGAGGGGTCTGGTTGGAGACCAGGTCCGTCTCCACNNATCATTGGAGACCAGGTCCGTCTCCACCTTCTCCCGGATGGCGCGGCGAATCAAATGATTGAACTGTCCATGATTGTTGATTACCAGAATGCGCATTGCTACCCCTTGCTGCGCATTATGAAGATATACCTTTTGGCCATAATAACTAATTTTTTATAAAAATAAAATATTTAATAATTTTTCCTTGCTTCCTGGCGTACAGATTTATAGGAATATGCCCTAGGAATAGAGCATGATGGCATCATTTGATAGGGTACTGGTGGGTGAAGCTCTTGTAGGTGAGGGACATGAGATCGCTCATATCGATCTGGTCATAGGGCGGAAAGGAAGCTCTGTAGAGCAGGCTTTCGTCAATGCCCTTTCATCACCGGCTGTGGGCCATACTCCACTCTTGGCCGTGCTGGAGCCCAACCTTCCGGCCAAGCCTGCCACGCTCATGGTCAACAAGGTCACTATAAAGGGAGCGGACCAGGCGGTGCTTATCTTTGGCCCGGCACAGGCGGCTGTGGCCAAGGCGGTTATGGACTGCGTTGCGGAGGGAACCCTGCCCCAGGAGCTGGCCGAGGAGCTGATGATCATAGTCTCCATTTTCATAGAGTGGGATGCCGAGGACAAGAAGAAGATCTATGAGTACAATTATCAGGCCACAAAGCAGGCCATCGAGCGCGCTGTGCTCCAAAAACCAGCGGCATCGGAGGTTTTATCCCGTAAGGACTCTGCCAGGCATCCTTTCGCCTGAGAGAATTCAGACCGCCAAAAGGCTGGATCAAGGCCGCGCAGTCTCTTTTAGCCATCTGGAGGGATACCAGGATGCAAAAGCAGACTGCATCCATATTTGATTAACAGACTGTTCATATGAGGCTCTGGAGTGGCTGAGGAAGCTGACAGACCCTCTATGTGAAAAAAAGATTCATTAATGGATGCTCCAACATCATTGTCAATGTGCTAAAAGGAAAATGAGTGGGGAAGAGATGAGATATATGGAGAGTGAGGATATGGGAAAATTAAAAGCCAAGCATAAGGACAAATTCAATTGTGCAATTAGACAGAAACATATAAGCCGATTTTTCATCCTGGCCGTTCTGATGGTCGCGGGCATTTTCTTAATCCTGCCCGCCTCGACGGCACAGGGATGGCCCTTCGATGAGGGGGACACTGGTCTCGGCACAACTGATAGGGGCATGGATGATGGAATGGATACCGCCGCTAACCAGCCTCCTGTCATCTCCGATCTTGAGAGCAGCCCGTCCAGCCCCCAGTTGGTGGGCAGCACTATCAGATGGACGGCCAGGGCGAGAGACCCGGAAGGCGAGCCTCTGTCCTTCCTCTTCCAGGTTAAGGGCCCCTATACGGGAGGATCATGGCGGACTATAGCCGACTGGTCCTCAGAAAATCGCTTTGTTTGGGACACCGGCTCATATTCAGCGGGAGATTATGAGATAAAGGTTCGGGTAGAGGACAGGTCTTTAGGAGAGGCAGAAAAGATTGCCTACTTCCAGCTTACCGAACCGCAGCCCGAGCCTCGAGAGATCAAGGAAGAAGCCCGTCCGGCTCCGGTGGAAGAGCAGCCATTTGTTCCAACCATAATTAGCTCTCCATATCAGGAAGAAAATTCATACCCGGATCAGAGTTCCTATCCCCAGGAGGGATATGCTGATCAGACCTCCTATACCGAACAGGGCTACCCCGGTCAGACTTCTTATCCAGAGCAGTGGATTGAGCCTGTCAGGAAAGCTCCAAACCAGGCTCCGGCATTGAGCAGCCTGCAGCCGGACAGAGAGAGCCCCCNNGGAGAGGGGAACGGCAGTCACCTGGACCGCAACGGCCAATGATGCCGAGAGCGATCCTATCCAGTTCCGATTCCTGCTTGACAGCCAGATAGCCCGGGACTGGTCAGACAATCCCACCTGGAGCTGGACCGCAGATCAGGTCGGAATGCATACGATCGAGGTTATGGCCAGGGATGCCGAGCATCC
>DAWB01000191.1:0-191 GCA_002505805.1 Methanosaeta sp. UBA80
ATCTCCCAGGCCATGGAGAAATTCGGCAAGAAGGCCGAGTTCGTGGGCGGCCTGCGGGTAACCGATAAAGAGACCCTGGGCATAGCCCGCATGGTTCTCCTGGGAGACATCAATGCCGAGCTTGTAAACCTCATAGGCAAGCATGGCGGCAAGGGCATCGGCCTCTCCGGCCAGGACGGCATGTTCCTCAA
>DAWB01000191.1:207-4540 GCA_002505805.1 Methanosaeta sp. UBA80
CGTGGAGAAGGTGGACCCGGAGATTCTGATGATCATGGCCGGCAAGGGCTATATCCCGGTGATATCGCCCATTGCCGCAGACGACCGGGGCAACAATCTCAATGTCAATGCCGACACCGTGGCCGGGGCAGTGGCTGTGGCCATGAGGGCCAAGAAGCTCTTCTCCATAACCGATGTGGAGGGCGTGCGCCTGAATCCCGATGATCCCTCCAGTGTCATCTCCGAGTTTTCGGCCTCCGATTTCGACCGGCTGGTGGCGGAGAAGGTGATCCGGGGCGGAATGATTCCCAAGGTGGAAGCCTGTGTGCGTGTCGTGCGCGACGGGGTGGAAAAGGCACACATCATAGACGGCAGAAAGCATCACGCCATCCTTCTGGAGCTGCTCACCGACCAGGGCGTGGGCACCATGATCAGAAGAAGCTGAAGGGGGCAGGATGAATGGAGCAGGCCACGATCCCCCCCACTTTTTTCCAAGGAAAAAGCAGCCTGAATTCTTATGGGGATGGTGGGCCAGTCTCCGCTCTTCAGTCGTCAAATGCTCTGATGTTTCTGCTTCAGCCTTATGCAAAACCTGGCATCTGGGTTGTTGTGGATCAGCTCTTGCAGGATCTCGTCCGCCTGCCCGAGTGCCGAGCTATCGGCCTCTTCCGGCACCTCGGCATTGAAGGGATAGGTCTCGGCCAGCTCGGCAGGATAGGGGCCGAAGGGCGGCTTCCAATAGAGCACCCGGTCAAAGCCGCTGGCGTCCATATGAGAGTCATCGGTGATCAGAACATTCCCCTGCAAAGATATTCGGTCGATGCGCCGGGCGTAGCGCATCACCTCTGGTCGCAGTGAGCCCTCGGCGCTGGTGCAGAAGAATGTGGATTTCCTGGCAGTGTCAAGCCTCTCCAGCCATTCAGCCTTTGAAGCCAGGCGGCGGAGGCCATCCAGCATCCGGGGATGGGAGCGGCAGCGCACCTCCAATAAATCCCATAGTGAGCCCTCCCGGATGCTCTCTTTTACCTGTTTGATCTCCTGCAGGGAGACATAGAGGTTGTGCCGGGCCAGGAGACGGGTCTTATCCGGGCTGGCCATGAGTTCCTTTAGTGTATGCTTCTGGCAGACGGGGCAGGAGCATGGAAGGTAGCTCATCTCCTCCAGCTTTCCGGTTCCCTGAACCGTCAGATAACGATCCTGCCGGGCATAGAGAGCATAAGCCGCCGAGTCGAAGAGATCGCAGCCCATGGCTGCAGCCAGTGCGAAAATCATAGGATGGCCGGCCCCGAAGAGATGCACCAGCCGGCCCGAGCCCAGTCCCTTTTTGGCCGCGACCACAACGTCCACCAGATCGGAATAGCGGTAGGCCTCCATGAGGGGGACCACAGCACCCACCGGAAACAGGTCAAAGGGCAGATCGGATGCAAACCGGGCCGCCTTCTCTCTCAGATCAGGATAGGTAGAGCCCTGGATCGGGGCAGCTAAAAGGCCTTCTCTCTCCAGGCTGCATGCCTCAAGCAGCCGCTCCTCGGTCGTCTGAAGCTCCGTCTCCGCCCTCTCTCTGGGAACATCGGGCGGCGTCGGTATATCAAGGGGAACGGAGATGTCCGATTTGATCGCAAATTGAAAATCCAGTATCTGCCGAGCTGAGACCTCTATATCCCCATAAACCGATAGCTGAAAAGCTCCTGAATCGGTCATAATCGGTCCGGAAAAGCCGAGAAGATCGTGCAGTCCTCGCTCCAGAGCCTGCTGCTTCAGCTTCTCGTCCTGGTGGATGATGTAGCTGTTGGTTATTATCATATCCGCACCCATCTCCTCCAGCTCGGCTGGCGGGATGAGTGGAATATGGGGATTGACCACGGGCATCAGGCAAGGGGTTTCGATGTTGCCGTGAGATGTGTTAAGCCGGCCTATTCTTCCGGCCAGATCCTTGTGCAGTATCTCGAAGCGGTCCGGCNNCAATAAGGAATAAATAGGTTGGGACAGATTTCGAGCAAGGAATAGAAACTAAATAAAAAAGGATGAATCAATATGAAAACTATAGTATTATTGGCAGCATTAACCTGCCTCATCGGCTTTGCCGGGGCCCAGACCATGAGCGGCTTGGGTCATGGCTACAGCAGCTCTCAACAGGCTTTCTACAATGCACCGAGCATATCTACCTTTGAGCCCAATGTCCAGTCTTATTGGGGCAATTACATCGCCAGCCAGAAAAATCTCAGCGTTGCCGGTGGCACACCGGAGATGCAGATCTGGATGAATCATTTTCCGTTGAGCTTTGACAGCCCCCTGCAGCTCAAGGCCACGTCATTCAATGGCAGTGCGGCAGCTCCAACTCTCGGCGCCACAGAGAGAAATACCCTGTTTCTAACCAGAAGCATAAAGAGCAAATTCGATATCCAGTCGGAAGCATCTTACTCTCTGAATGCGGGAAGCCTGAAGGCATACGAGAGCACTGGCACCCCCAGCAAAGAGATCAAGGGACAGATGATTGCGGACAGCATAACCAACCTTATGAGTTCCTGAATCGACTGCAAAAAAGGATAAAAATAAAAGAGAGAAGCTCTGCCGGCACGGGCATATCTATTCTTTTATTATTCCTGCCTTTTTAACTGTGAAGGGCAACAGTCCTCCTGCCAGTAGTATATCTCTCTGCCTCTGTGATAGGCTCAATTTAAGGCTGATCTTCTCATCGCCAGCCAGGGCAATAAAATCGCACTTTCCTTCCTCAAGGGACCTGCGAATGGATGGGACTCTGATCTCAGTCTTCTCCGGCAGCTTCTCCCAGTCCGCCTCCTGGCCAAAGCTGAATGGGGCTATGCCGAAGTTGACCAGATTGGCGGCATGTATTCTTTCTATTGATTTGGCTATTATGGCTTTCACACCCAGGTGCATGGGACAGAGGGCAGCATGCTCTCGAGATGAGCCCTGTCCGTAACTGGATCCGGCCACGATGATGTTATGTCTTCCCTTATCCCTGAGAGCGATTGCCCGGGCGCTAAAGGCATTGTCCAGGGGCTCGAATACGAACTCTGAGTACTTGGGGACATTAGACCTGTACTTAAGGCGAGAGCCGGCGGGCATGATATGATCTGTGGTCACCAGGTCTCCGACCCTTATGGTCACCACTCCGGAGATCTCCTCGGGCATAGGGCTGTTCATAGGCGGCTCTCCTATGTTGGGGCCCCGGCAGATAGTCTGCTCTGCCCGTTCGGCTAGAGTGAGAGGCGGTATGATCATGCTATCGTCTATATCAAAACGCTCTGGCATCTCTATTCTTGGATAGGATATTCCCAGATCTCTGGGATCGGTTATCCTGCCGGTGAGGGCGGATGCAGCAGCCACTACCGGGCTGGTCAAGTAAACATTGGCGCTGGGTGTACCGGATCTGCCTTTAAAGTTGCGATTGCTGGTTCTAATTGAGACCGATTCTGTGCAGGGCGACATGCTGTTGCCGATGCAAAAGCCGCAGGACGACTCCAGGATTCTGGCTCCAAAGGATATCAGATCGCTGAGGCTGCCGTTCCTGGCAATGGAATTGAGCACCTGTCGCGATCCGGGAGCGATTCCTAGAGAAACTCCAGGTGGGAGGTGCTTTCCCTTCAGCATTGCCGCCACGGTCATGAGATCCACATAAGAGGAATTGGTGCATGAGCCGATCATAACCTGATCTACCGGAAGGTCCAGGTCCCTTATCCGGACGATATTCCCCGGGCTGTGGGGCGCAGCGGCGAGGGGCTCTATCTCAGAGAGGTCTATATCTATGGTCTGATCGTAGACGGCGTCTCTATCCGGGGCCAGTGCTATCCATTGCTCCTCTCTTCCCTGGGCTTTCAGAAACCGTCGGGTCTGCTCGTCGCTGGGGAATATGGATGTGGTGACTCCTGTCTCTGCTCCCATATTGGTTATTGTGGCTCTCTCCGGAACGGTGAGGCTGCTGATGCCTTCTCCTGTGTATTCGCATACGCATCCGACGTTTCCCTTCGTGCTCAGGATGGAGAGCACCTTTAGAACTACATCTTTGGCTGCGTCCCAGGGCTGCAATCTGCCCTTCAGTCGGACATTGATCACTCGCGGCGCAGCCAGATAATAGGCTCCGCCTCCCATGGCTACGGCCACATCAAGCCCACCTGCCCCAATGGCAATCGATCCCACTCCACCTGCGGTAGGGGTGTGGCTGTCTGATCCCAACAAGGTTTTTCCTGGCCGGGCAAATCTCTCCAGGTGTACCTGATGACAGATGCCATTTCCAGGCCGGGAGAAGTAGATGCCGTACTTCTTCGCGATGGACTCAAGGTAGGCGTGGTCGTCTGCATTTTCGAAGCCTACCTGGATGGTATTATGATCGACA
>DAWB01000191.1:4575-4991 GCA_002505805.1 Methanosaeta sp. UBA80
CCGGTTCATAGGAGCCATCCGCGAGGTGCTGCCTCAGGATTTTCTCAGTTAGTGTGTAACCCATAATAGGCCTCCAGCAGGCGCTTTTTTTCTGCTCTATGATCTCTGAGCTTAGATTATGATGTTATTAAAACTAAGCGATGCGCTTCATTTTGTCTGCCTGGCTTATGAGATACTAATCCCGGCGCGATCCAGTTGAGCAAAAAGGTTATATACGTCTGAGTTATTGGATGGGTTCGGCCCGCCTGAAAGGGTGGGGCGAAAGGTTCTATAGATAGCGATTATAGAGCCTAAGTAAGACATTGGCCAGAGGGATTCGCTCCCTTCAATGGTTCTCCATAAAAGGAACTCATTGAGGGAAATGGTTAAATACCAGAGCTGATAACCTTAATGGGCCGATGAGGCATCGCAGGACA
>DAWB01000176.1 GCA_002505805.1 Methanosaeta sp. UBA80
CCCTGATCCAGCAGCTTCTCTACAACATCCCAGCTGCAATCCGCCTGCTTCAGGAATCTTTCAACCGCAGCCTCCCTCATGGGATGGACGGAGGCTATTGCCAGAAGGTCGCTCTCCACCTCTCCGACGGACTGGAAGCTGTCTCCTTCATACCCCACCAAGAGCTCCGCTCTCCTGAGCCGGGAGCTATAAATCTGATATGCCCGGACTATGCTCTCCTCGGAGGGAGAAGCGGCCCATTTCTCCGCCGGCGGACGGGTGGGCACGGAGATATAAGCCACGGAAGGATCAACTTTTGCCAGGAACTCGGCTATAGCCTCTAAAGATCTCTCACTGTCATTTATACCCGCCAGGAGCATGCTCTCGCTGACAAGAACTCCCTTGAACTCCCTGGAGAAGTCCAGTATGCCCTGCAATATGGCCTCAAGCTCTAGAGCCCGGTGGGGCCGGTCCACTCTGCGCCAGAGGGGCTCGTCAACAGCATCCACTTTGACCGATATAAAGTCCGCTTTGGCCAGATCCTCACGCACTTTCTCATCCCAGATCAAGGAGGCATTGGTGATGACCGCGATCTTCTTGCCCAGAGATCTGAGCATATCGATCTCCCGGCCCAGATTTGTGTCCAAAGTGGGCTCTCCGTCGGGCACGAAGGAGAGGTAGTCAATGGGCAGGGCCTGGTCCGATGAGCTTTTTACCATTTGCCTTACCTCATCGCAGATATCCTGGGGGGAGTAAAAGGAGCGGCGCTGGACCTGCATCTGCAGGGTTCTGCCCACCTGGCAGTAGGCACAGGAATAGGTGCAGATTTTGGCGGGAATGTTGTTTATTCCCAGGCTTCTGCCCAGCCGCCGGGAGGGCACCGGTCCGAATGCTATCATCCTTCACACCTTTTCTGTTTTTATAGATTAATGGTTTCGCCCACAGCCAGAGGCTGGCATCTCTCCCCCAGGGCCTGCTGCAGCAGGCATACGGCCCTCGAGCCGGTGCAGTGTCCAGGCCGGATCACTGCCGGGTCCAGCTCCAGCAGGGCCCGGGCTGTGGCATCTATCCTCTCCCGGTCCGCTCCCATGAGGTGGAAGCCGCCTATCACCGCATAGAGCTCATCCACTCCGGTGATCCTCTGAGCCTGCCGGATGGTATTGATGATTCCGGAGTGGGCACAGCCGGTTATCACCGCCAGCCCTCTGCCCGGCAGGACCGCCGCCAGGGCCTGATCATCAGGAATGATATCCGGAATGTACTGGCCGTCCCTGATTGTCCAGAAGCCTTCCACCTTCTCAAAGCCCTCCCGGCGCGGGATCTCGCCGGTGGCAAAGAGCCCCGGCGCAAGCGCCACAGGACTTCGGCATTCCAGGAAGACCGCCCCCGCCGCCTCCGCCTGGCTTCTGATGAAAGGCAGACCTATATATCCCAGGGCCGGGCGGGCTTTGAGCTTGGGGGAGAATATATCCGGATGGGCCAGAACAGGAACCCTTCTTTTCATCTGCTGCAAAACTGCCATCAGCCCTCCGGTGTGGTCATAATGGCCGTGGCTAAGGCAGATCAGATCTATGGCATCAATGTCGATATGAAGAAGGCGGGAGTTATGGAGTAAAACCTCTCCGCTGGCCCCTGTATCCCAGAGAAGCTTCACGCCATCAGACCCCAGATCCAGTTCCACAAGGACGGATAGGCCGTGCTCAGCCCGGAGATGGGCGTTTTCCATGGAGGCGGAGTTCTCCACAGCAATGGTGAGACGGAGGTTCTGCAACATGGATAAAGATCGGACGGCTTACCGCTTAAACCTGGCGTGCCGGGGATTTTGCTTTAATCCGGGCTTGCGGCAGTGGCGTTCTCCGGCACATAAACCACCTGGCCGCTCTCCAGGCGGTACGCCGTCCCCATTCGGCTTCCCTGGCCGCCAGCCATCTTCTCGGTCATATTGAGCACCTGGATCTGGCTCATGTCCTTGATTATGATCTGCATATTGGGGTCGCCCGGATTCTTGACTATGGTCACATTGGCCTCTGGCTGGAGCAGCTCCGGCACATTATAGGAGACGACCAGGGCCAGCAGGAGGGCCACGGCAAAGACCATGGCCGTGTCGAAGAGATTGGCCACTCCGCTCATGGGGTCCTCATCCTCCCGGTCGCCCAGCAGGCCCAGCCTACGCCGCCTCATCTTTTCTGCCTCTTAATAGCTCCACTGCATATTCCAGATCGCTAAGGTCCTGCCGGTACCATCTGCTTCTGATGACCATCACCGCGTAGCAGATGCCGCCCACCACAAGCCCGATTACTGTGGTGGCGAAGGCTATGACCAGGTTGTCGGCCAGGGATTTGATGTCCCCCTGTGACAGGCCGATGAGGGCGGGGCCCATGGGGATGAGAGTTCCCATCAGCCCTAGAATGGGTCCCGCTTTCACTCCAATCCTCAGGGGCTCCAGAGCCCTGGCCATTGACAGCTCAATATCCTGCAGTATCTTCTCGAACTTGAGATCAAAAAGACCTGTCTCTATGGACCGGCCGATCTGCTCTAATGCCAGGGAGAGCTGGTGGGGGCATATGTAGCTGGAAAGGGCCTCTGCCGCCTCTTTTGCTCTTCCCGCCCTTCTGAGGTCGGCTGCTTGCAGGCTGATCTCTTCCAGCTCGGAGAGGGCCCTGTGCCTGGAAGTGTACTCGTTTATCAGGGAGCCGAGCAGGGCCAGCGACCAGGCGAAGAGAAGAAGGAGGGCCACTATATCCGGGTAGAGGAATGCAGTGGAGAAGATATAGAGCAGCTCTACACTGGTCTCATAAAGGATCAGGAAAAGACCCCCCATCTTCTGCCCAGGAATCCCAGGGCCATTAAAGATAAGATCATCAGGTATGAGGGGACGATCTCCGCCGCCGAGCTGCCTGGCGACAGAAAGGAGATCTTCTGACAACTGATATAGGCGGGGATGAGGAGAATGGAGAGTATGTAGAAGAGGCCGAGAATGATCATGGCCCTTCCCAGGGAAGATGGATTTGCTTTGATTCTCCTCAATATAGTGGAGAATGCGGCTATGGAAAAGAAGAATAAGAGGCCTACCGAAAGGCCGATCTTCCAGGTATCGATCTCCACCATCCCCGCCAGAAAGCTGCAGGAGATGAAACTGGCGGCTAGGCAGGCGGGACAGGGGAGGGATAAGGCCCAGAAGGTTTTCCTGGATATATCATGGCAATGGCTGTTCCATCTTTTGGCGGTGATGATCCCCAGAGCCACTAAAAGCAGGGCAACCAGGAGGTGCACTGCCATCCCCGTATTCAGGGCGAAGGATAATGTATTTTCTGGGAGCAACTCGATGGCCATCCCCATGAAAAGGGAGATTACCAGATATCCTGCTGCTATAGACAGCATTTCACGGCGGCTGATGCTGGCCAGGCCGCAGCCCAGGCTGACCTTGAAGGAGAATACCAGAATTCCTATAACCACGCCGGATACGGTGAGCCAGGTCAGATCCAATTTAGACACCTAGTAAAGTTAGCTGAGTCGATCGCAACTTCATTGGATTTAACTCTTATGCAAGCATAGGAGCTTAAGCGCAATCTTGGTTGATCACCTCATTTTCCTATTATCGGTTTAAAAAAATCCCAATTATAACCGAGAGCTGAAAGAATTTAAACAATTAAGCTTAAATACAATCAATTTAGTTTGCTCAGATAAATTTGAATTAACTTAAGTTATATTGAGGTAGAGAGGGATGAGACATTTAACCTTTATGATATTTTGCGTTTTATTTTTAATTACAGCCGTGTCGAGTGCTGTAACGGTGCAGATAACGGTTTTTTGCGATGGAGATATAGTCTACGACAATGCGGTTACTGTGACCAAAGCAAAACCCACAGCATATGACGCCATTATAGAAAGTGGAGAGGCAGAGGGATACGACACTAGCTGGGGTTACTATGTAACCAGCATGGCCGGATGCGGTGGAGATTATGGTCCCGCCTTTTATATAAATGGGGGAGAGTCTCCATTAGGAGTCAGCGATACCCCAATTGGGGATGGCGATCATCTCGTTTTTATTGGACCGAATAGCGCAAGTCATTATGCAGGATTCCTATATTTAGCTGACTTTCCTGCTGCTGTGGATAAAAATGAGACCTTCCGGATCAGAGTGAAGGAAAAATCGGCATGGAGCTACGGTGGCTACGATCGTCCCTCTTCCGGAGCAGAGGTCACCGTGGGCAATGATACCTACCAGACCGGCAGCGACGGCTATACCGAAGAGATCACACTGGACTATGATGGTATGTATTGCGTAGGCGCTGATAAGAGCGGCTATATCTCCACATATGCACAATACTTTGGCAGTATGGAGTATATCCAGGTGGGGGCGGGAGGGCCTACCTTCTGTGCCCTGACTGGAGAAGGAGGAGGCGGAAAGAGTTATCCTATCATCAAGTATGATGAAAGCTCATCAGTTAGCGGCGAAGGATTCAGCTCAACCCGATCCACATTTGAGAATCGTGGCCGTACTCCATCACGCTCCGCAAAGCTCTATCAGAAGGGGTCCGGAAGCTACAATACGGAGAAGATCATCAAGCACAGACCAAGTGGAATAGACCTTGCCGAGTCTTCTCAATTGGCACACGCCCCCACCTCCTTTAAGGCCTACAACCGGGCCTTCGGCTACCAATCCAAATATGAGGACAGCATATACCAGAAGAACTATCGCAAGACCACACAGTCCAGCGAGAGATATCGCGATCTGGATTATATCAATAAAACCAGCCTCTACAACAACAGCAGGGGAATCAATTTTACCTTCATGGCCGACTTCAAGGGAACCGCCGAGCTGTCAGCACGAACATTGATGGAAGAAGCGCTCACCAACTGGACCGATAGGGCCCAGCTTGAAGAAGAGATTTTTGGGCAGTACACCGGCAGCTTCCAGATCTTCCAGCGGGGACTGCTTCCCTTCCGGGAGGGTGAGCTGGATTGTGAAGAGGAATGCCTGCTCGAGTGCATGAGGCATTGCATTGATGACCTCGCCTTCAGCGAAGAGTATTGCTCAGAGAACTGCACTGAGGTTTGCGAAAAAAATTGCGAGAATTCATCCGACGATGAAGAGGAGTTCGAGCTTCTCCCCTGCTGCAATGGCGGCTGGAAGAATCTGACCAGAGTAGACAAAGATGAGCATTCTGCGGAATGCATCTTCGACTGCGAAACCTGCAAAAAGGCAGCAAATTCGGGGTGAACCATATGAGGCAAATCTTAATGCAATTAATTCTGGCTTCGGCATTTCTTTTTGCCGTAGCGGCAGGGGCTGGGAATAGCTCTTCAGATGAGGCGATTGCTTCCGCCGTGGGCTATCTCCTCTCCTGTCAGAACCAGGACGGCGGCTTTGGAGCAGATCCGGAATCGGATAGCGATATCAAAGCTACATCGCTGGCGGCAATTGCCCTGGCAGCAGCAGGGGAGAATCTCTCCTCTCTGGCAGTGAACGGAACCAATCCCCTGCAATATCTGGTGAAAAAGCAAGAGGAGCTTGACAATATGAGCAACGTCGAGGCCCAGGTAGGAAGGTATGTGGTGGCCCTGGCCTCCGGCGGCCTGGATCCCGGGGATATCAACGGCAGAGACTACCTGGAGATCTTAAAGGGCTACAGCCAGCCCAACGGCGAGCTGGGCAAAGAAAATTACATCTGGGATGATGCCTGGATTTTAATGGCTCTCTCGGCATGCAACATGAGCCAGTCAGATGAGGTGAAGGGGGCCCTCGATCACCTCAAGGGTCTTCAGACGGCCAAGGGCGGCTGGGGCTGGACTGGTGGAGCCAAGGGGGAGGATCCCGACACCACGGGCATCATCTTATGCGCCCTGATCAGCGGAGGGGAGAATGCCTCATCGGATTCGGTCAAGAAGGGGCTTTTATATCTCTCGTCCGAGCAGAATGCGGATGGGGGTTTCTCCTCCCTCGGCTCCAATGCCGCCACAGACGGCTGGGCCATACTGGCCATTACAGCCGCCGGCCAGAATCCGGCTGACTGGAAGGTCGGATCGGCCGATCCGGTGCAGCATCTCCTCGGCCTGCAGCAGGAGAATGGAGCCTTCTGGTGGAAGAGCGACAGCGAGGGCATGTCCTTTGAATGGACTGCCAATGCCATCCTGGCTTTGACTGGAGGAAAGCTTCCTCCAGTCATTTATGGCCAAAACAGTTAGAAATCTGCTTTCAGGAGGCATTATCGTTTTCAAGCGTGGCTCTGGCGATCCTTTGCGGATATTGATTGCTGACGATGATCCGGTTATTCAGAAGACGATGGCAAAACTGCTGAAGAAGATCGGATTTCAGGCAGATGTGGTGGACAATGGACTTGAAGCTGTTCATGCCCTGCAAAAGCAGTCTTACGACGTGGTTTTTATGGACGTGCAGATGCCGCAGATGGATGGTCTGCAGGCTGCCAGAGCCATTCGCGATCTATGTCCATATCGATGCATAAGAATCATAGCGGTGACCGGTTGCACCCGGAAAGGGGATAAGGAGATGTGCCTGCAGGCGGGAATGGATGATTATATACCTAAACCGGCAAGATATGAGGATGTTTTAGCTTCCTTGAGCGAATAAAACCCAATGCTTCTTTTCGCCGAAACAGATCCGACTGATATTGCCGGAACATATCCTTATCCATCTCCACCATGAAGTCTCGGTGGAATGGAACTGCTTCTCAGTCTCGGCAATGTCATCAAAGGATACTTAAGCTTATGATTCCATTACTTATTTCTTTGAGGTATATGTATGAATCTAAAAGAAATAGCTTTGGTGAGCTTTTTTTTCTTTTTGCTCATCCTCGGAGCAGATGCAAAGGATATTTCGGCCACATTAGAACTGGACTACAATGGCGATGGAATAGCAGACAACAATGCAACCCAAACCTTGCCTGAGGGATCCAGCGCACTTGATCTCCTGCAGGCGGCCACAGAATTGACTACGGAGCAGGAGGAATGGGGTACCTTTGTTGTAGGAATCGATGGAACTATGGCCGATTGGGAAGATGAGCAGAGTTGGTGGATGTTCCAGGTCAATGATGATCAGGCCGATGTCAGCGTGGAGAAGCATGTGCTCGATGAAGGCGATGTTGTTTCCATGTCCTTCATGGGGGGAAAGCCGGATGCAATCTCGGTTTTCCTGGCGCTGGACTATGAAGGGGATGGTGTCATCGATAGAGCGCCTCACTATGAAATGGCCAATGGCTCAACAGTCTTAGATCTTCTCAATCAATCCACAGAACTGACCACAGAGCAGGCGGAATGGGGAACCCTGGTTGTGGGAATCGATGGAACTGTGGCCGACTGGGAAGATGAGCAGAGCTGGTGGATGTTCCAGGTCGATGGAAAGCAGTCCGATGTCAGCGTGGAAAAGTATACGCTGGAAAATGGCGATATTGTGAGCATGTCCTTTGTTGGAGCCGAACCGGAGATGATCACAACCGTCCTGGAGCTGGACTACGACGGCGATGATGTCATAGACAGCGCAATTCATTACCAAATGCCGGAAGGTTCGACTGCACTTGATCTACTTCGCGAGGCGGCTTCTCAAGTGACCACACAAAAGGCTGACTTTGGAACCGTTGTTGTGGGAATTGACGGTGTGATGACCAACTGGACTGCAGATCAAACTTGGTGGTTGTTCGAGGTTGATGGAGAGTCTGCCGATGTGGCTGTAGACGAATTCGTCTTAAAGAATGGTCAAACGATTACCATGACTCTGGCAGGGCCCGCTGAGGGTGAGAAGCACAAAGCTGAAACCTCGTAAGGCAGCTCAATCATTTAGGCTGCATGCGACCAGTGGGGGTTTTATTCCCTACTGGTTCTTTTTAATGGATATCCCAATAGCTCATTTAAAATATAAAATATAATAATTAATAT
>DAWB01000050.1 GCA_002505805.1 Methanosaeta sp. UBA80
CCCTTCCGGGCCTGAACCGGTTCCCGCAATTATGGCACACAGACCTTCCTTCAGGAAGGCCCGTGGGCCGGTGCAATCCCAACAGGACGGAGAATCATGGTCGACATCTGGACTGAGCACACAGCGCTCCAAGTCTTCCGCCAGCTTCGCCCCCCGCTTAAGACGATTTCGGGTTATAGGTGACGCCTAACCACCCGGACTGCCCGCCACTTTTAACATTGAGGTAGACAGCTAATAAATCTAACGCAGAAAGAGGTAATGATTATGGCAGAGGATTTAGCCGGCAACATGGGATTTGTCATGGGAAACAAGCATCGTGAGAGGGTGGTCCAGGTTTTAGGCTCCAAGGGCAATCTGTCCGCAGAAAAGGTGGCCAAGTTCGAGCACATTCCCGCTCCCGCAGTCAAGAAGATCCTGGCGGAGTTGGCTGAGCGGGGGCTGGCCTTTGTGAGCGATGACGTCTGGTGCCTGACCGAGGCCGGCCAGGAGATAGAGAGGGAGATGAAAAAGAGGGCCTGATCGCCTGGAACTGATGCAGGCCATCCGGGCCTAACGCAACATCCCCAGTTGCCTGGACCGCTGGGAGAGATGGTATTCAGGAAATTATTCAAGAACTGGCCCGGCCCCTGCCCAGAAGATGCTCGAGCTTCTCCGTGCAGTTCCAGGTCAAAATCAATTGGGCCAGGCCAATGGCATTTACATACTCATTGCGCCGGTCGCTGATCTCGGCGCAGGTTCCGAGTGAATCGCACAGCTTGCTTTCCAGATGGGCGATCATGGACTGATGGATCTCCCCATCCACAGTCATTATCCCCACCTTTTTCCCATAGTAATCATCCCTCTGAAACTCAATGGAGAACTCATGCTCCGAGCTTCTCAGGATCTTGGACAGGTCTATGTTCAGATCCACCGGGGATACCGGCTGCTCCATCACCTCCTGAATCAGACGGACCGAGTACCAGTCGGGCTTCGGCCCCGCCAGCGGCAGAGGGGGATGAAAACGGGTATCCTGGATCTTGACCACCATCTCTGCATAGATCTTCTGGATATCCACGTATAGCTTGTAGTCCGGCTCCCGCTGCAATATCTCGGCCATGACCTGCTCCGGCTGGTATCCTCGCTCGCCCACGTCCCGGCGCACCTTCCACAGCCTCTTCACTGAGCGGGAGGGATCGACGAAGATCTTGAAGTCTATGGCCCGGCGCAGCCGCTCGGTGAAAAAAGGATGCAGTCCCTCCACTATGACTACGGGAGCCGGCCCGAAGGGCTCCGTCCCCGCCATCTCACCGCTGCTGTGATCATAGACCGGCTTGTTGATACCCTTTCCCTGCCGCAGGGCCTCCAGATGCTCCGCCAGGAGATCCAGATGATTGGCCTGGGGATGCAGCGGTGTTATGCGGCGCTCTGCTCTCTGCCTGCGATCCAGGCTGTGGTAGTCGTCCATGGAAAAGGAGCAGACCATATCCTCTCCCAGTATTCTCTTTATGCCCCGGGAGATGGTTGTCTTGCCCGAGCCGCTATCCCCGCCGATTCCAAAGACGAATACCTTGCCGGACTCTCTGATCCTGTCCATAACCGATTTCATCGTTTCTTCCCGGAAAGAGCAGGGTCCGCAAGTAAGATTAAGCTATCTTCCCTCGATAATTAATAATAAAAGACATATAGATATCTTCATTTCTTATGGAAAGACTCTGGGCCCAGAGGCAATCATAAATGCCAAGCTTTTTTGGACTCTACAAAGCATGGTCTCATATAGTAAAGTATATATTATATGCATTGCATAAGTACTTGGCAAAGGGAAAATGATAGCTAGGAAGGGGTACAATGAAACCACAGCGGTCTGAGATATTTGGCCGGATGGTTAGTTTCCTCGATTTGGATTCAGATGGTCTGCGTAGAACGGTCCTGGAGTCGATACTTGAGGCGCAGGAGTTTACTGTGGCTTCTCTTCATGAGATAGTAAGCAGGCGGCTGGATGTCTCCAGGAAAGCCATTGCTTCTATGATCGGCTATATCTGTTCGCGGCTGGGGATATTGCATGTCAATAAGAAGTCCTACCGTCTGCCCACCAGCTACATACTCAGAGAGGAGTATGCAGATATAGCCAGAGCCGTACTTGCTAGCCTATGACCAATGTAAAGTCTGCTCCACGGACTGCAACCACCATCAAGGTACGATCCAAATCGGAATTCGCCATTAGTCGGTCCAGGGATCCCTACCATGAGCTGATGCTTCGTTTATTTCAGGAAGAGGCAACGGCAGATAGGGGTGGGAGATTTCTCTCTCTTGTAGAGGAGAGACAGAAAAGCGGTCAGCCTTTGAGAGTCCAGGAGTGGGAAGAGCTGCTTAGAGATCTGAACGTGAGCAGGTCAGCCTTCTACGCTATGAGAAATAAGCTTCTTGGAGCAGGCCTGATCACAAACAAAGGGGGAGAGTATCGCCTCTCCGGCATGTTCAGCCGCGACCTGGTTGACATGGCCCGCTGGTGGTGGACGGCAGTGCTGGGAAACGACCTGGAAAATTTATAAACAAGACCTCAATTCTTCCATCTGTCTCTCTATTGTATCCACCACTTTGGCATTCTCCATAAATTCCAGGCTCCCCTGACAGAAGGGGCAGACAAAATTGGCCTCGCTGGCCTCATCGAAGATGAATCTGGCGCAGCCCTCGGTGCAGGCATAAAAGATATTCTCCCTTTCATAAGCCAGCCTTTCATCCAATTTGCGAAGCAGCCTCTTAGCCTCTGATTCCAGCGCCTTCTCAAAATTCTCGGGGCATAGCTGCCACAGATAGGTGAGCCAGCCCGAGTCTGGATCTCTCTTTCTCCGGTAAATCGCCAGCCTATGTTCATAAAGCAGATACAAAGTGCGTCGTACCGTATTGAGGCTGATTCCCGTCAGCTCGGCCAGCTTTTCGTCAGTGATCTCTTCATCCGGTATGCATTGCACAATCCTTAGGCCTTCTTCCCCTACCAACTTGTTTAGGTATGCTCTGTGAATGGACTCTTCTATGACCGTCAATGAACCACTACCTGAATTATAGGCTGCAAATCCCGGCTGCTGCCTTTTTAGAGCCAACTCCATCTGCCATCTCATTTATAAATGCACCGAATGCTCCATCGCACATGGTAGATGAGCCTCTTTCAGCCCTTTTATCAAAATAGGTGCTTTCTTCTATTTATCCCCATCGTGAAGCTGTCCTCTATGGTACCGTCGTGCCAGCTTACAAGAGAATGCAATTTTCAGAGTCCCAGTTAGGACATGCTATCTTCTCTCAATGCTAGATACGTTCCCGGCACCTCTAAAAACATTTATTTTAAAAAATTATTATCTTTCTTGCCGGGACGGCCAGAATTGCTATCTTTCAGTTAGAGCCAGGCTCCCCCAGGAGAACTTTGAGCTTCTGTATGGACTGCATGGCCTGATTGGCCTCCTTGAGCTTTTCCTGCTCATA
>DAWB01000219.1 GCA_002505805.1 Methanosaeta sp. UBA80
ATTAAAAAACAATCTTGGATTTTTTAATAAACCAAATATAAAAAACGAAAGAGTAGACGAGTACCCTCAATAAAGTCAATAATAATTCTTTCCAACTTTTTTTCCAGCATCCAGCCTCCGGAAATAATCACTCATCATGCACACATCATCCTCCGGCCCCATCTGCTCGAACTGCTGGCAGGGGCTGCCCTGGTAGCAGGGCAGATGATGGATGGAGCAGACGGCCGTCCCTGCATCGGGTCCGTCCGGGCTTGCCTGAAAGAAGAGATGGGGGCATTTTTTCCCGGATGGCTTGAAGATCATGCTTGCACTATCAAAGGGATCGATGCTGCCATCTTCCCGGATTCTATCGGGGTTGACCACGAAGATGTCAAGGTTTTGGCAGCATCCTCCGCAGCGAAGACAGATCATGTTAACTGAATCATGCCCACTGGTTATTGTATATTGCGATAAAATGAAATAAATTTCAAAATTTAATATAAATGTATTAAAACAGATTCAGTGATGACTAGAATCGCATCCTATGGCGCTCTAAATGGTTGCCGGCTTTGCCAGGCGGCAGTCACAATTCTATATCAAAAATGAAATTATACGGGAATCCAGGCATTCTCATCATCCATATCTGCGCCCCCATCAGGCAGCAGAGCAAATCCCTGTGTCAATCTATTGATATCCAGCAATCCCATGATCCAGGAGTAGTCATTAGCAGGCTCAGCTGCCGTCTCGTTAGAGCAGGCCAAACGACATTCCGATGAATCCGTCTCCCATTGCAGTCGCTCATAATTGTCAATGAGCTTTTGATGAGCCTGCTCATCTTTCTCAAGATGATTCACGGAATCCCAATGCAGAAAGAGCCATTCATATCTGGATCTGGTCAGGTTAAGGGTATTGATCCTGCAGCTCTCAAAGTGCACATTCTTTTTAAATTCAGTATCCTGCAAATTGATTTTCTCTAAGAATGTTGATCTGCTGAAGTCCGCCGGACCATTGAATCTGACGCTGCAGAAATCAGCATCTTCCATAAACCGCGAGCCTCCAAAATCAACCGATCCCTGGAATTTGCTTGCCGTGAAATCCGATGGCCCCAAAAATGATGTATTATGGAATGCAGCATCGATTAGAAAGTCGGATTCTCTGAAAGATGTCACTTTATGGAAGAAGCAATCTACAAACTCGGCGATCTCATTAAACTTGGCCTGGGCAAATAGAGAATCTCCCCTGAAACGGGTCTGTTCAAATGAGGCATTTCTGTCGAATTGTGTAGAGACAAAGATTGCCGTATCATTGAAGATGGCTCCTAAAAACCTGGTCGGTCCGGCAAAGTGCGCTCCTTCGAATGAGGCCTCGCTATTGAGAATTGTCTTATTGAACTCCGCCACCTGGCTGAAGGAAGATTCTATGAAGTTGGCATCTCCGCCAAAGTAAGTCCTATCAAAAAAGACATCGCCTGCAAAATGGCTGGAAAAGAATTCTACATAATCATCGAATATAGTCCCTATGAAGCCGGTGGGACCACCAAATTGGCAACCACTGAGATACGCGGCGGAGATGAACTGGGTCCTGCTAAAATCGGCAATGCTGCCAAATTGAGTATGGATGAAGGATACAGGCCATTTGAAATGACTCTGGGAGAAATCTGCCTTTCCCTTGAAGAGAGATCCAGTTAGACTTCCTGCTTTCAGGAATTTGCAGTCGGAAAATGCCGCATCTCCATTAAAAGTGGAGTAGGTGAAGGAGACATTTTCAAGAAATACTGCATTGACAAAGCTGACCGGCTTCTGAAATAGAGTATTATTGAAATCCACCCTGCCGTCAATAATGCAATTTTTGATGACAATGGAGTTATTGGCCAGCTTGGTCTCATCAGATGGCGGCATCTTCTCTTCAACAGGCAGACGAGCGATTGCCCTTGCCGGCAAACGCAGCCACTCTGAGGTCAAATTGCCCTTTATGACAACATTATCATATTCCACCGGCATGCCCAGCTTGATCTTGAGCATCACCTGATTGGCGGGAACTGTTGATGGCATCTCGCTAAATGCGGTTCTGGAGGCNNGCAACAAGAAACAAGATCAATCCGATTAAGACCAGGGTCGTGGACTTATTCATATGCACTCTCTTTGATTTTTTTAGCAGGTCTCATCATCCTTGGTTCCATCCTGCATCTTTTATGCTCTAATGCAATATAAATGGTTCGGAAAGTATACATGATAAACTAAATATATTAATATAAATTTAAGTTAACAACAGGGATTTAAGATAAGCTCACCTACTATTGCCTGGAGGACGAGAAATATGGTCAGAGTCTTGGTGCCCCTGGCGGAGGGCTTTGAGGAGATTGAGGCTATCAGCGTCATAGACATCCTGCGGCGGGCGGATATTGAGGTGGTTACGGCTGGCTTGAAGGAGGGCCTGGCGGAGGGATCGCATAAGGTCAAGGTGCTGCCGGACACAGTCCTGGATAAAATAGATTACAGGGATTTCGATGGACTGATCCTTCCCGGCGGAGCGCCTGGATTCATAAACCTGGGAAATGATCAGAGGATTCTGGACATGGCTCGGAGGATGGATGGGGCGGGAAAATGCGTCGCTGCTATATGCGCGGCTCCATCGGTGCTGATCAAGGCAGGGGTCTTGCAGGGCCGCCGGGCTACGGTCAGCCCCTCCGGCAAAGCCCAGGTAAAGGCCTGTGCCGACTTCCGGGAGGATAGGGTGGTGGTGGACAAAAATCTGATCACCAGCCGCGCTCCCGGAACCGCCCTGGAGTTCGCCCTCAGGCTGGTCGAGGCACTGGCAGGCCGGGAGAAGATGGAGCAGGTAAAAGCCCAGACCATGGCGGTCTGCTAGAGCCGGGTGGCAGCGTATCGGTGTCTGAGGGGGATATTTCAGCCGTGATCTTCTTGAAGCCTATCAGCATAGCTTTTGCCGAAATCCCTAAAAATTGGATAATTGGCTATGCGATGGCGGAAAGGAAATGCTTATAACCGTTTGCGTCAGTTCACCTGGCAAGGTGAATTTAGATGAAGTGCGCGCTGTGTCTTGTGGAGAAGGAGACTTTCCCGGTCAAGCTCAATTTAGCTACCATTCACGGTCCCAAGGACGAGATGTTCAATATTTGCAAGGAATGTCTGGACCTGGCACATCAGGCCTATCTGGATAAGGACTTCCTGGCAGTCAAGGCCGGCTCTGATGCTGCGCCACACGGCGCGCACGGGGATGCGCACGGAGCGCATCACTGACCCTAAATCTATTTTCTTATGAAATCCATACTCAATGAGGGGAAGGCATACTCTCTCTTCTCTTCCTGCGAAAAAGAATGTGATGTGCTAATCGCTCTATTGGAGATGGTCATCCCTGACTGGGACCGCGTGGAGTATATCCTGGAAGGCAGGCCTCGCATGGGTGCAGAGGGCTGGCATGCCATTTACGATCTATTCTGCCGGTTTAATGAATCGCATCCAGGAGAGAGCATATTTCCGGGTGGGCTGTGGCTCTCCATGGGGTTTGTCAAGGATGAGCAACTGGGCCCCTGGGAGGTAGACTGCTCGGATATGAAATTCGCCTTTAAATGAGGGCTTTAATCAATCCCAGCCATTAATCCCCTGTCTGCTGTCAGCTTGCAGCGAAGATGAAGGATAAAGGCAAAGGTTTTATAGCCGGTGAGGAGATAGCCAATCTTATGAAACACGAAATCTCTGTGGGGAATCGTCTTCTACGACGAACGTTTGCTTGTTGATGAAGTAGTCCGCATTTTTGATACAACCCTTAGAGACGGCGAGCAGACCCCTGGCGTATCACTGACCCAGGAGGATAAGCTCAAGATCGCCAGACAGCTTGATAAACTGGGAGTCAATGTCATCGAGGCCGGCTTTCCAGTATCCTCCAAGGGCGAGTTTGAGAGCGTACGGCAGATAGCCAGATCCGGGCTGCAGGCCCAGGTCTGCGGCCTCTCTCGCATAGTAAAAAAGGATGTACAGGCCTGCCTCGACGCCGATGTGGGCATGGTGCATGTTTTTTCTCCTACCTCCGATATCCAGATCGCTCATACCATAAAGATGAGCCATGATGAGATCGTGGCCGGAGCTATGGAAGCGGTAGAGCTGGTCAAGGATCATGGCAGGACCTGTCTCTTCTCGGCCATGGATGCCACCCGTACCTCTCCTGAATTTTTGCATCGCATCTTTAAGGCAGTTGAAGAGGTGCATTGCGACATCATCAATATCCCGGACACAGTTGGTGTGGCAGCACCCTCCGCCTTTTACCGCTTTGTCAAGGACATCTGCGATGATGTGAATATGGTGGTGGATGTGCACTGCCATAATGACTTCGGGCTGGCCGTGGCCAACAGCCTGTCGGCAGTAGAGGCAGGAGCCAGAGAAGTGCAGGTATGCGTGAACGGCCTGGGAGAGAGAGCGGGCAATGCCAATCTGGCTGAGACGGTAATGAGCCTGCATTCCATCTTTGGGGCCAAGACCAGCATCAAGACCGAATACCTGGTGGAGACAGCCAGGATGGTGGAAAGGCTGACAGAGGTCAAGATCCCCATCACCGCACCTATAGTGGGAGAGAACGCCTTCTCTCACGAGAGCGGCATTCACAGCCATGGGGTCATAGCTAACAGCAAGACCTTTGAGCCGGGAATCATGACTCCGGAGATGGTCGGGCATAAGAGGCGCATTGTCCTGGGCAAGCACACCGGAAAACATGCTGTGGCCAAGGTGCTGGAGGAGGCGGGCTACCAGCCCACTGAAGAGCAACTTAGGGAGATACTGGAGCGGGTCAAGGAGCTGGGCGACAAGGNNTCGGTCATGACCGGAAACATCATCACTCCCACGGCCACGGTAAGGGCCCTGGTGCGGGGCAAGGAGAAGGTCCTGGCCAACATAGGAGTTGGTCCGGTGGATGCAGCAGTCAATGCTGTGCAAGGGCTCCTCGACAGTGACACCTCCATTCATCTCTCCGACTTCAGGATTGAGGCCATATCCGGCGGAGCGGATGCTCTGGCCGAGGTGGTGATCGGGGTGGAAGATGACCGGGGGCGCAGGGTTGCCGCCCGCTCTGCCCGGGAGGACATTGTCATGGCCTCGGTGGAGGCTCTGATCAGCGCCATCAACCGGCTGATGCTTCTGAATTCAGGAAACGAGAAGGCCTGAACCGGATTAAAGAGGGCTAAGGTTATCCAGGACCTGGCCTGCCACCTTTTTATTTTTAAATGAATACCCC
>DAWB01000192.1:0-3941 GCA_002505805.1 Methanosaeta sp. UBA80
ATCATCAGCATAAGGGTGGACTTGCCCGCCCCATTGGGCCCCACCAGGGCCACCTTCCTTCCCGCCTGAAGAGAGATGCTCACATTCCTCAAGGCCTGGGTACCGTCTCCATAGGAGTAGCTCAGATCCCGGGTCTCTATGATGCTGGTCATGCCGCTCAAAGCAGAGATGGCTCCCTGCATAAAACAGCGATGCTCGATGCCAGGGCCAGATGTGCTCCCACAGCCAGCATCTGCCGGCCTGTCGCCTTTACGGCCTGCTCCATTATGTCTAACTTGCCGTCGTAGCAGCGAGAGTCCATGGCAATGATCAGCCTCTCTCCCTGCTCCCAGGATCGAAGGAACAAGACGGAAGAGAGCATAGCAAATGAGTCAAGGGAGCGTCTGGCTCCGGAGTCCCCCAGGCGCATGACCTGGGCGCTGTGGATGCGGGCGGCCTGATCCAGGAAGACGAATATGTAGCGGTAGATCATCATGGACAGCTCAATGAAGGAGGTGGGTAGGTGAAGATACCTGAGGGTGGCGAAGATCTCAATCATGGGCGTGGTCAGAGCAATGAAATAAAGAGAGCACATGCCGCCAAAGGTCCTGGCCAGGAGAAGGAGGGCCAGGTTGGCGCCCTCTTCTTTCACCGCCAGGTCCAGGCCGAATATGGACAGAGAAAATAGAGTTCTGCCGTCTCCGTGCATGAAAGCCACCACGCAGGCGCTGAGCAGGGCAAATGAGAGCGGCAGCAGAAGAAGATGAAAATATACCCGGCCTGGAATCCTGGCCAGGAGCACCACAGCCAAACTCAGAGTTGCAGCCACAAAAAGGGCTGCAGCCGGTGTGGGGGCGGAGACGCAGATGAGCATGGAGGCCAGGCCCAAGAGCAGCTTGAGCCGGGCACTGACATCCCTGAGGGCATTATCATGGGCGTAGTCGTCCAGGAGGTTATGCATCCTGCTTTCCGTCCCTCTCCGCCGCTGCTGAGGCGGCTCTTGCCCTGGCCATAGCCCGGTAGTAGCCCAGGAAGTAGCCTATGATCAGGCTGCCTATTGCCGCTTGCAGGGCGAAGAGGAGGCTCTCTATCTCCCCGCTCTGCGGCTCATAAATGGAGCTGTACCAGGGCTCGTAAGCACCGCCGGTCAGGTCTGATATCACTCCCTCCGCCTGGCTGTCCGCCCCGCTCCACTGGTGAATCCCCGTGGAGGCAGTATAGGCGAAGGCAGCTATGAAGAGCAGCACCAGACCCAGCACAATGGCCTCCAGGCTCATCCCCGATCCGATTTTCATGCCGCAGCCTCCCGGAGCCGGGCTATCGCCCTAGCCGAGACCACATTCATCCTCACTAAAACGTCGCTGCGAAGTTCTACTATGTACTTGAACATCAATGCCGTCACTGCTCCTTCCACGGCGGCCAGAGGCACCTGAGTGATGGCAAATACGGCAGCAAAGGCCTCAAATGAGGCGTAGACTCCGCCGGATGCGGCGGGAAAGGCCAGGGCCAGCTGGANNAGGTGGCCCAGTCGGCTAACGTCGCCGCCAGGAAGACGGAGAGATAGAGGTGCAGGCCGGAACGGCTTGCCGCCCTGTAGACCAGGTAGCCCACGGCCGGCCCGGCTATGCCCATGGAAAAGACATTGGCCCCCAGGGTGGTCAGGCCCCCGTGGGCCAGGAAGACAGCCTGGTAGACCAGAACGATGACCGCCAGGACGGAGGTGATCCAGGGGCCGAAGATGATTGCTCCCATGCCCGTGCCCGTTGGGTGCGAGCAGCTCCCTGTGACTGAGGGAAGCTTGAGGGAGGAGAGAACAAAGACGAAGGCTCCGGCCACAGCCAGCAGGGGCAGGGTCTCGCGGCTCTCCTTGATCATCCGGTTCATCTTATAAACACCGTAGGCCAGCACGGGAAGCGATAAAGCAAACCATATCTCCCACCAGGGATGGGGGAGAAATCCCTCCATTATGTGCATTATGTCACCTTATTATGCAGCGGCATTCTGGCATATAAAGTTTTCTTGTGTTATGACCAAATTAGTTTAATTATCATTTTCGCCCTGCTCATGAACAGCCCTTAAATAGCCTTCCGGCCCATTTACACTGCCTTGACCCAGATATTCACCGTCTCCGAGCTGAATTCGAGGATCTCCGACCGTCTGGAGGGCGACCTGCGCCTGCATGACCTCTGGGCCAGGGGCGAGGTCTCCAATTACGTACATCACCGCTCCGGGCACAGGTACTTCACCCTAAAAGACAGGGAGGCCCAGATCTCCTGCGTCCTCTTCCGAAGCAACGGAGGCGCTCTGGACTTCGAGATGAATGACGGCAAGAACGTTCTGATCTACGGTGATGTGACCGTCTATCGCCCCCAGGGCAGGGTGCAGCTGGTTGCCCGCGGCATCAAGCAGGATGAGGGCCTGGGATTTCGCCACCTGCAGCTTGAGGCCCTCAAAGAGAAGCTGGCTAGAGAGGGCTTATTCGCCCCGGAGAGAAAGCGGCCCCTTCCCCGCTATCCGCAGAGGATAGGAATAGTCACCTCTCCCCAGGGGGCAGCTCTCCGGGATGTGCTGCGCACTCTGGGAAATTATCCCGCCAGGATCATACTCTCTCCCGCTCAGGTGCAGGGGGAGGAGGCGGAGAAGAGCATTGCCGCCGCCCTCCTGGCCTTGCAGGGCCGCTCTGATCTGATTATAGTCTGCCGGGGTGGGGGCTCGACCGAGGATCTCTGGTGCTTCAACTCGGAGATGGTGGCCCGGGCCATATTCGCCTGCGATGCGCCGGTGATCTCCGCCGTGGGCCATGAGACGGACGTGACCGTGGCTGATCATGTGGCCGACGCCAGAGCGGCAACGCCCACAGCAGCGGCAAAAATGGCTGTTCCTGACCTGGAGGAGGTACAAGAGGCCCTGGAATATACCAAGGTGCGGATGATGCGATCCCTCTGGACCGCTCTGGAGAGGGCGGAGGACCGGCTCGGTCATCTGCAGCATGCCCTATCCGCCCGGCGGATGTACTCCCTGACCAGGGACTGCCGCCAGCGGCTGGACTATCTCAGCCAGAGGCTGGAGGGGGCAGAAGCAGGCCGGCTTAACCGCCATAGGAGCAGACTGGAGCTGCTGGCAGGGCGGCTGGGCGCGGTGGGGCCTCAGGAGACGCTTCAGCGCGGCTATGCCATCGCCCGATCCGGAAAGGGCTTGATAGTCAAGGCTACAGATGTCCGGCCGGGTGAGGAGATAGAACTGATCCTCTCCCAGGGGCGGCTACTCTGCCGGGTTCTGGAATGCAGGAACGATGAGGAGGCAATGCTTTGAAGCAAGAAGAGACTAGCCTGGAAGGGGCATTGGACAACCTTGAGCAGATAGTAGAAGTGCTGGAGGAGGGCAAGATGAGCCTGGAGGAGAGCCTGGAGCTATATGAACGAGNNAAGCGGATCGAGTGCCTTACCGGAGAGCTGCCCTCAGATTTGTCCTGAACCGGCGGCGCCTCGAAATCGTTGCCTGCCTGAAATTGCCGACCTGGCAATAAGGTTAAATATATCTAATGTACTTTTTCATACATCATAGTAATGATTAGTACATTAAATATATCAGCCGGTGATTCTTTGGATTCTGTGATATCCTCCAATGCGGCGGTCAAGTTCGGCCGCTATGGCGGCCTATTTGTGCCCGAGACCCTGGTACAGCCCTTGAAAGAGCTGTCGGACTCCTATTTGCGCCTGATGAAGGATGACGGCTTTCGGGACGAACTGGGCCTCTTGCTCCGGAATTTTGCTGGAAGGCCCACAGCTCTCTACCATGCCAAGAACCTCAGCCACAAGCTTGGCCGCAAGGTCTACCTCAAGAGGGAGGACCTGGTGCACGGCGGAGCGCATAAGCTCAACAACACCCTGGGCCAGGCCCTGGTGGCTAAGAGAATGGGAAAGACCCGTCTTATAGCCGAGACGGGAGCGGGCCAGCACGGC
>DAWB01000192.1:3972-4167 GCA_002505805.1 Methanosaeta sp. UBA80
GCGGCAGAAGATGAACGTCTACCGCATGCGCCTCATGGGAGCAGAGGTAATACCGGTCCGGTCCGGCTCCCGGACACTTAAAGACGCTATAAACGAGGCCATGAGGGACTGGGCAGCATCATTCGACCATACCCACTATCTGCTGGGAACGGCAGCGGGAGCCCATCCATTTCCCAGCATGGTTCGGGACTTCCA